>NZ_CP080590.1:0-282500 GCF_019504385.1 Devosia salina | reverse complement strand
GGCAAAGATCGGTGTATAGCCGGCAAAGAGCAGATAGACCAAAGCGGCCAGCGGCAGCACCAGGGGCCAGTGGTCGCGCACGGCGTGCCACGGGTTGGGCAGGTCCGCCCGGCTCATGCCGCGCAGCCCGGCCTTGCCCGATTCCAGATGCACCACCCAGAAGCAGGTGGCGAAATAGAGCATGGCCGGGATCAGCGCGGCGATGACAATGGCGCTATAGGGCACGTCGAGCGTTTCGGCCATGATGAAGGCCACCGCCCCCATGATCGGCGGCATGATCTGCCCGCCCATGGACGAGGTCGCCTCGACACCCCCGGCAAAGGCGGCGCGGAAGCCGAACCGCTTCATCAGGGGAATGGTGAATTGGCCGCTGGCCACCACATTGGCGACGCCGGACCCGGAAATGGTGCCCATCAGCGCCGAAGACAGCGTGCAGACCTGCGCGGGGCCACCGCGCCAGCCGCCGACCAGGCCGAGGGCGAAATCGTTGAACAGCCTGATCATGCCGGCGCGCTCGAGAAAGGCGGCAAAGACCACGAAGATGAAGATATAGGCCGAGGAGACATAGATGGGGGTGCCATAGATGCCCTCGGTGCCGAAGCCGAAATGCTCGATGATCTGCGCGAAATCATAGCCGCGATGCACGAAGGGGCCGGGCATGTACTGGCCGAAGAAGCAATAGGCGAGGAACAGGCCGGAGATGATGACGAGCGGCAGGCCCATGAGGCGCCGGGCCGCCTCGAAGACGAGGATGATCATCACCGTGCCGGCCACGAGGTCGGGCGGGGTGAGGAAGGAGCTGCGCTTGAGCAGGTCGGCGTAGAAGACCCAGTTGTAGAGACCGGTCGAAAAGCCGAGCACGGCCAGGGTCCAGAAGACAATGCGGCCTAGAGTGGTCTTGGCCACCAGATTGCCCAGCAGGCCGAAGCCGAGCAGCAGGAGAAAGCCCACATGCATGGCGCGCACGACCTGGCTGGGCAGCGTGCCATAGGCGGCGGTCCAGAGCTGGAAGAGCGCGAAGGCTATGGCAATGGCAAAGGCGATGCGCCCCATGATGCCGGGGCCGAAGCCGGGCGGCAGGCCCTCGACGGCTTCTTCGGCGGTATGCGGCGCAGGCGTGGTGGCCGCGGATAGAGTAGTCATCGAGTTTCCTCCCCAGGACTCGCAGATGAACGGCGTCCGGAGCCGCTGGCCCCGGACGCCACTGGCCTAGAGCAGGCCGGCTTCCTCGTAATAGCGCTCGGCGCCGGGATGGAGCGGAATGCTCAGCCCCTGGGTCGCGGCCTCGGGGACAATGCCATTGGCGGCCGAGTGGGCGGCCTTGAGCCGATCGAGGTTTTCAAAGATCAGCTTGGTCATCTGGTAGGCGGTTTCATCGCTGACCCCGGCATGGGTGACCAGGATATTGCCGATGGCGGCCGTGGGCACATCCTCGTCCTGGCCGTCATAGGTGCCGGCCGGGATCACCGAGGCGGTATAGGGCGCCCCGATGCTGTTCACCACCTCGGCCGGGATGGAAACGATGTTGATGTCCATGGTCGCCGCCAGGTCCTTGATGAAGGCGACGCCGAGACCGGAAGACTGCAGGGTCGCATCGAGCTGGCGGTTCTTGATCAGTTCGGCCGATTCCGCATAGGGCAGGAACTCGACCTTGCCGAGG
This sequence comes from Devosia salina, assembly GCF_019504385.1. NCBI lineage: Bacteria > Pseudomonadati > Pseudomonadota > Alphaproteobacteria > Hyphomicrobiales > Devosiaceae > Devosia > Devosia salina. The sequence continues at coordinate 280,840 of NZ_CP080590.1, read as the reverse complement.
TCTTCATAGCTCATGCCGGCGGCGGCGAAGATGGCCCGGGCATTGAGCTCGGTGCCGGAGGCGGGCGCGCCCACCGAGATCGACTTGCCTTTCAGGTCCTCGAGGGTCTCGATGCCGCTCTCGGCGGAGGCGACGATCTGCACATAATTGGGATAGATGGCCGCGATGGCGCGCAGATCGGTCAGGGGCGCGGGGAAACCGGCCTCCTGCAGGCCATCCCAGCCGGACTTGACCGAGTCGCCCAGGGCAAAGGCGAGTTCACCCTTTTTCTGCTGCAGCAGATTGAGGTTTTCGACCGAGGCCTTGGTCGACTGCACCTGGGTGCGGGCGCCTTCGATATTCTCGGCATAGAGTTCGGACAGGGCAACGCCGAGCGGGTAATAGACGCCCGAGGTGCCCCCGGTCAGGATGTTGATGAATTCCTGGGCGTTGACGGCGGCGCTGCCGCTGACCGCCATGACGGCGCCAGCAACCAGGCCCGCCACGCGGCGAGCGGGAATGAATGACATGCGGATGATCCTCCCAAAGGCATGTTCTTGTGACCGCCCCGACGCCTCCTCGCGGCGGGACTGCCAATTCCATTGCAACCGCCATGCCAGACTGAATAGTTCTGCTTTTCCGGGCCTTTGACGCTATGTCGGCTTCATGATCGGGCGGAATTCCGCCACGCGGCGGCTGCGGGGAGCGGAAATCCGCTCATTTGTGAGCCTAGCTGTCGATATCGGCATCCGCGCGCAGGCCGTAGCGGGCGATCTTCTCGTTGAGCGTGCGGCGCGCCAGCCCCAGTCGCTCGGCCGCCAGGGCGGTGGACCCTGCCGCGTCCCGCAGGGCCTGTTCGATGACGGCGGCTTCGAACGCAGCGACCTGTGCGGCGAGGGTTCGAGAGCTGGCCGCGCTTTCCTGCCCAACCCCATTGCTGCCAAGACCCAGCACGCTGCGCTCGGCGACGGCCTTGAGCTCGCGCACATTGCCGGGCCAGTCCGACACGGCCATGTCGGCCGGCAGGCGATAGGGCTGCGTGGCCTCGATGCCGAAGCGTTGCGCGGCGCGGCTGGCAAACAGAGCGAACAGCAGCGGAACGTCCTCGCGCCGCTGGCGCAGAGACGGCACCGGCAGTTCCACAGTAGAGAGGCGGAAATAAAGGTCAGGGCGGAAACGACCCGCCTCGCTTTCGGCCCGGAGATCGACCTTGCTGGCGGCGATGAAGCGCACATCGATGGGGCGCGAGGCATTGCTGCCCAGCGGCTCGATACTGCGCTCCTGAATGGCGCGGAGGACCTTGGCCTGCAGCGCCAGGGGCATGGATTCGATCTCGTCGAGGAAGACGGTGCCGCCCCTCGCATATTCGAGCTTGCCGATCCTCTCGCCGGCCGCACCGGTGAAGGCGCCGCGGGCATGGCCGAACATTTCGCTTTCGAACACGGTCTCGGGGATGGCGGCACAATTGATGGCCACGAACTGGCCCCTGGCCCGTCCGCCGAAATCGTGCAGGGCCCGGGCGATCACTTCCTTGCCCGTGCCGGTTTCCCCCGTCACCAGCACGTCGACATCGATGTTGGCCAGTTGCAGCACGGAGCGGCGCAATTCGACCATGGCGGGCGAGAGGCCGACCAGGCGATCCTCGAGTTCGGTGCCGCCGGCGGCCTGGCGCAGACGCGTGAGTTCCCGCCCGAGGCGTCGCCGTTCCACCGCCCGATCCAGCACTGCCACCAGCAGTTCGGCGTCATAGGGTTTTTCGATGAAATCATGCGCGCCGGAACGCATGGCGCCGACCGCGAGGGGCACATCGCCATGCCCGGTCAGCAGTACAACGGGCAGATCGGGGGCGCGGTCACGGAAATGTTCGAGCACGGCCAGTCCATCGAGGCCGGGCATGCGCACATCGGTCACGACGCAATCGAATGTGGCGGGATCGACCTGGGCGATAGCCACATCGGGGGCGGTGAAACTGGTGACGGCAAAACCGCAGACACCGAGCCATTCCTCGGCCGCCGTGCAGAGTTCGGCCTCGTCATCGATGAACAGCACCCGACCCCGGTTCATGCCGATTCCAGTTTCTCGCCGGTCGCGGCGGCGCGATAAACGGGCAAGGTGACCCGGGCCAGCGTGCCGCCCTCGGCGCCCGCTTCGAAGCGCAGCGCGCCACCGAATTCCTCCAGCAGGGTGCGAGAGATCGATAGGCCCAGCCCGAGACTCTCCCCGCTCTTCTTGGTGGTAAAGAACGGCTCGAACAGGCGCTCGCGCACGGTGTCGGGTATGCCGGCGCCGCTATCGGCAATGTCAACCACGACCGTGTCATCGCCCTCGCTGCGCGCGATCAGGCGCACAGCCGCATTGCCGGCAGCGGCAGTGGCCTCGATGGCGTTGAGGATGAGATTGATAAAGACCTGCTCGAGCCGCACCGCATTACCGGCCACGGGCGGCAGGCCCGGCTCCCACACCGCCGTCACCAGCACGCCGGCATCGCGCGCCTGGGGCGTCAGGATATCCATGGCCGCATCGAGAACGCCGGACAACTGAACCTGTTCGGGCGGGCCAGGATCGCGCCGCGAAGAGAAGGTGCGCAGATGCTTGATGGTGCGCTGCATCCGCCGGAGCAGGTTGCGCCCGCTTTCGAGAATGCGCCTGACCTCACCCGGCGCATTGCGCTGGGCGTGCAGATCGGCGGCTGCAAGGGTGTTGTCGAGCGCCGAGAGGGGCTGGCTGACCTCGTGTACTATGGCGGCCGACATGCGGCCCAGGGCCGCCAGCTTGGCGGCGTGAATGAGGTTTTCCTGGGTGGCACGCAGTTCCGCCTCGGCGCGGCGGCGCTCCTCCACCTCATGGGCAAGTGCCTGCGTGCGCTCGGCGACCCGTCGCTCGAGAACGGCATTCTGGTCCAGCTTGAACCGTACGATCTGCCGACGCTGATTGAAAACAAGCCAGGCGCCCAGTGCCAGCACGGCCACCAGCGCAGCGAACCCGCCGATCAGCCGCGCTTCGCGCTCCACCGGCTCGAGCGGCAAAGCGGAGAGCAATTGCCAGCCATCCGGCTCCACCGCCCGGACGCCAAGCAGATATCTTTCGTCGGCGCCGATCATCAGGCTGCCGGCGTCCACATCCGCTTCCGGCGCCAGCGGCGTCGCGGCGGCGAGATCGACGCCATCATAGCGGCGCTGTTGTTCGAGCCGATCCAGGGTGCCAGGGTCGAGGGCCTGCAGCGGGCGATAGGTCCAGGCCGGATCACCGGACAAAAAGACCACACCCTCGCGGTCGGCAATGGCACTCATTTCTCCGGCCGCTGCCCAGGTCAACGCCAGGGGACCCATATCGACCTTGGCCACAACCACGCCGACGGACCTTGCGCCCACATCGATGCGGCTTGAAAGAAAATAGCCCGGCTTGCCCGTGGTGACGCCCACTGCATAGAAGCGGCCGGAGCCGAACGCCATGGCGTCGGCAAAGTAAGGCCGGAACGCGTAGTTGTGGCCCACAAAGCTGCCGGGCTCGTTCCAGTTGCTGGCCGCCAGCGTTTCCCCCGCGGGATCGAGCACATAGAGCTCGTCGACGCCGGACATGGCCCGGACGGACTTCAGATAGGCATTGGCCGCCGCGATAGCTTCGGGGCCACGCAGCTGGAGCAATGCCAGGATGCGGGAATCCTCGCCGACCACGCCGGGCAGATAGCGGAAGCGCTCGATCTCGCTTTCGACCGAGCGCAGATTGATGGTGAGACGATCCTGGACCTGCCGTTCGACCTCGCCGAGACCGCGCAGATAGGCCACACGCCAGGCGCCCAGCGCCAGGCACAGCACCACGGCCAGGGTCAGGGCGGCAAGTCCGATGTGACGGCGCCGGATCGCTGCGGGCACGGAAACGCACTCCTCCACGGCCGCCGGCGCGGCCGGCGGATCCTTGATGAGTTGAGCCCAGTTCAGCGGCAGGTGCAATCCATACCTTCTCACGAGACGGGGCCAGCGGTGCTCACGCACCTCAACCGCACATATGGCGGAAGCAGGCCAAGGCGCAGTTATTTCAATGTGTTAGGAGCGCAGGCGCGGTGCCCTCGCGCTAACCCAAAGGCGCTATCCTGCGCAGCGGCGCAATCGTGGGAGATTTTGGCGTGGGCCGCGCCACGGGGGAAAAATTCATGGCCCGCCCCCGCAAAGCCCCTTGCGGTAAGCATGAATTTGTTCCGAATACCGGCACTGGCTGCCCAATGGGATCGATGATGGAAGTTCGCGTAGAAAACGTCCGCAAGGAATTCGACCGGTTTCCGGCGCTGCACGACGTCTCGCTCGACATCAGGTCAGGCGAGCTGATCGCCCTGCTCGGCCCCTCCGGTTCGGGCAAGACCACCCTGCTGCGCCTGATTGCCGGCCTCGAACGGCCGACGGCCGGCCGCATCCTGTTCGGTGATGAAGACGCCTCGGAAAAGAGCGTGCAGGCGCGCAATATCGGCTTCGTGTTTCAGCACTACGCGCTGTTTCGGCACATGAGCATCCTGGAAAACATTGCCTTTGGCCTCAAGGTGCGGCCACGCGCCACCCGTCCGGCCAATGCCGAAATCCGGCGCCGGGCCATGGAGCTGCTGGACCTGGTGCAGCTTTCGGGCCTCGAAAAGCGCTATCCCAGCCAGCTTTCGGGTGGTCAACGCCAGCGCGTGGCGCTGGCCCGGGCGCTGGCGATCGAGCCGCGCGTGCTGCTGCTCGATGAACCTTTCGGCGCCCTGGACGCACAGGTGCGTCGCGAACTGCGCAAATGGCTGCGGGAAATCCACGACCGGACGGGGCATACCACGGTCTTCGTTACCCATGACCAGGAAGAGGCGCTGGAGCTGGCGGACCGGCTCTGCGTGATGAGCCAGGGCCGCATCGAACAGGTCGGCACGCCCGACAGCGTCTATGACACGCCGGCCTCGCCTTTCGTTTTCGGCTTCATCGGGGAATCGAGCCAACTGCCGGTAACGCTCGAGCATGGCGGCATCAGCCTTGGGGGACGCCCGCTGGGGCTGGCGGCCTCCGGAACGCCGGGCGCGCAGCGGCTCTATTTCCGCCCGCACGATATCGAGCTGGTCGAAGGCGATGCGGCGCTGACCGGATTGGTTGCCAGCAGCCGCCGGGTCGGTGGCACGCGCCGAGTGGAGCTCGACCTGGGCGCCGGCACCAATCGGGTCGAGATCGACCTGCCCTTCGATCACCCCGCGGTCGAGCGATCCCAGATTGCCTTCCGCCCCAGGCGCTGGGCCCTGTTTCCCGCCACCTGAGCGGTGACCACATCTGGTGCCAGGCGCCTCGATAGCGAAGGCGCCGCGCCTGTCGCGAGGTGCGGCGTCTTGAACCAGTGGAAGGGGCGCAAGGTGAATTCGCGCAGGGCCAGCAGTGTCGCGCCCCCGATCAGCACCCAATAGAGCGGCACGCCGACCTGCTGGCCACCCAGGTGAAGCTGGCCCGTGCGGGACAGGCCGACCAGGTTGGTGGTCATGGCCACGGCATGGCCGAGCACCAGTACGATCGCGCAGGCGAGCGGCCAGAGATCGGCCTCGGGCCAGCCCAATTGCCCCTGCACCGCCATGCCGAGCACAACGAGCAGGAAGCCGGCATGCAGCAGTGGCGCCAGCAGCATGCCCAGCAGGAGCACCTGGAACATCAGGAAGCCCCGCCATCCCAGGTCGGCCAGAAGCGCGCCGGGCCGCCGATTGTGCACGACATAGGTCTGCATCCAGCCCTTCATCCAGCGCGTGCGCTGCCCCAGCCAGGGCACCAGCCGGACGGGCGCCGCCTCGAAGGTGCGTGCGGTGCTGGTGGCGCAGCGCAGCCCCCGGCGCGCCAGCCTGACGCCGAGATCGGCGTCCTCGGTGACATTGAAGGCATCCCAGCCACCGAGCTGGCGCAGGGTCCGCGTCCGGAAATGGTTGGAGGTGCCGCCCAGGGGCATGACCAGGCCCCAGCGCGCAAGGGCCGGCAGCAGGACGGCAAAAAGGCCGGCATATTCGCCGGCGAACAGGGCCGGCAGCAGGCCCTCCCGGCCATTATCGATGACCAGTCGCGCCTGAATGCACGCAATGTCGGGCTGGTGGCGGAACTGGGAGAGGACACGCCGGAGCTGGTCCGGTTCTGGCCGGTCCTCGGCGTCGAAGACCACGAGAAACTCGCCCCGGCAGATCGGCAGCGCGAAATCGAGCGCCTTGGGCTTGGTGCGCGGCAGGGCGTCGGGCACGATCAGCATCGAAAAGCGGGCATCGCCCAGATGTCGCCGGACCGCCTGGATGGTGGCCGGAGACCGTCCCTCGACCACGAAGACGATTTCGAGCTTTTCGGCCGGATAGTCGAGCGCGCCAAGAGTGGCGCAGAGCTGGTCCACCATATTGGCCTCGTCGCGCAGCGGCACGAGAACCGAGTAGAGCGGCAGTGCCGAACTGTCCTCTTCCCCCGCCGCCGGCTCAGGCTCGGCCTCGGGCGGCATGGCGAGCGCAAACAGGCGCAGCGCCGAGGGCAGCGCCACCAGGCCAATCCAGATCGGCGCCAGCCATCCCTGGCCGGTCAGCGGCGCCAGGATGATCAGGGCCGTCAGCGCCAGCAGCAGCAGGGCGAAGCCTCTGCGGATCGGGGCGGTCAATTCGAGCTGCGCGGCCGCATGGGGCCAGTATCGCGCCATGGTCTGGCGCGCGCCATCGAGCAAGGCTTCACTGGCCCGATCGACCACGAAGACCCTGAGCGCGGGGCCCGGCACCAGGCAGAGATTGCGCTGCAGGTGCGGGCGCGCCCGGCAGGAGCGTGCGAGGCGCAACACGCCGAAGAAATCCGGAGCGGCGACGGCAATCTCGCGATCGAGAAGCTGCAGCCGGTGCATGCGCACCTCGCCGAGCGTTTCGAGCCGGGCCGGTTCGAGCATCGTCTCCACGCCTCGCGGCACCACGTCGAAGAAGGCCATGCCGCCCCATGCGGCCGCGCGACGCATGATTTCGGCGTCGGAAACGCCCAGATGGGTTGCGCACCAGTGCAGGGGATCGGTCTCGGAGAGAAGGGCCTGATCGAGCGCCTGTTGCGCGGCCGGGACACTGGTTTCCGGACCGAGCAAGGCCTGCATCAGGCTGGCTGCCGCGGACACGGTCGAGCGCTCACGCCGGCACAGGTCGGTCCGGGAGTCGCTGCGGCCAGCCGCCATCAGCCGGCAACAGGCTCCTGGTAAAGCCCGTCGCGCGCCGCACATTGTCCAGCGCGGTTTCGGAGACCTCGATCCAGGCGGCAATGGTTGGCTTGCCCTCGCTCATGACCGGCGCGCCCAGCGGGGTGATCCGCCAGCCGACCGCGGTGCCGTGTTCGAGCATATAGATGGAGGAGACAAAGGTGATGAAGGTCAGGCCCTGGGAAAGAGCATATTCCATCACCGCACAGAAAAGGGCTGCAGACTCGGGCGCGCGCCGCCGGCCTTCGCGTCGATCCGGATGCACGTAGAAGCGTGTCCAGTCGGCCCCAAGCGAAGGGTGGGCGGGGAGTTCTCCTTGCACTAACCCGTTAAAGACAGTCTGCAGCAAGTTCGGCCGGTTCAGCGGGGTGATGCGCGATCCGCCCACCAGGTTCCCGTCTGAATCGGTAATCAGGAGATGGGTGGCATCCTCGCAGTCGAACGCGTCGACGTCGCGTCCGTCGGCGCGACGCAGGGCTTCCCAGCCCTCCATCTCGACGAACACGCGGTGCCGCAACCGGAAATTCTGCTCGAGCAGGTCAACGTGCTGTCTGTCCGCTGGATCGCGGATGATGTGCAATTTCATCGATCTGCCCCCGAAGCTTCCGGCCCCGAATGGGGGCATTAGGCACAGGCAGCAGATCGAGCGAAATTGGTAAAAATCCCAAGGTTTCGGAGATTCTTGCGCGTCTAGAGGGTAATAAGCTTATGCCTTATCGCCTCAACCACTGTATGCAGGCGATTATTCGTACCCATGCGCTTTTGCGCGTTTTCGCAATGCTGGTTGATGGTACGCGGCGTGAGGCCGGTGATGTCGGCAATCTCGGCCGCGGTCTTGCCGGTGGCGGCCCATTTGAGGATTTCCGCCTCGCGCGGGGTGATGCCACGCCGCACGGTGGGGCGACCGATGGGGCCATTGAGATAGCGCAGGCGGCCATGGGCATAGAGCGAGAGCATGTGCAGTTCGAGCCGGCCCGTCTCGTCCAGGTGATCGGTCTTGCCGACCAAGGAGACGACGCCCTGCATGCCCCCTTCCATGTGCACCGGCACGCAGAGGCCCTGATCCATGCCGAAATCGCGCGCTTCCTCCATCACACGGCGAGCGGGGCCGTCATTTTCCCGGTCATAGGGCGCCTCCGACCAGTCGAAGGGCAGCGTGGTGGAAAAGCAGTGGCGGGCCACCGGGTCGAGATGCACATAGCCCTTCGTGGTATAGCGTTCATACCATTCGTCGTCCCAGCCCGAGAGCAGAACGAAGGGGCGCACATCGACCCCCGGGTCAGGAAGACCCGAAATAATGAAGCGCTCGAAGCCATATTGGTCGATGGCCCCATACATGATGTCGAGAATGGCATCGGAGCTGGTCTGATGCTGAATATTCTCGATAGTCGACATCAAGTCGGCGTTCATCCCGGCAAGTCCCCTTTGCCGTTGAAATCGCGACAACATTGATCCTGTTCGCCAAGGAAGGCAAGCGCGGCATACTGATATTTCCGCGGGAAATATCAGTATGCCTCAAGTCTAGTTGTCGGAATGGAAGTGGTGGGGATTGAACCGATAGGCCGTTGAACAGAATTCGCAGACGACCTCGATTTCCCCATCCACGGCCATCTCCTGCCGCTCCTGGTCGGAGAAGCTGTTGGCCAGCATGTCCTCGATGCGGTCGGCAGAACAGGTGCAGCGCTCCACCAGGTCCTGGGCGGGAAACACCCGCACGCCGGTCTCGTGATAGAGACGGAACATCAGCCGCTCCGGCGACAGGTCCGGATCGTTCAGCTCCAGATCGCTGACGGTGCCGAGCAATGCCTTGGCCTCGGCCCAGCCATCGGCCTCGACGAAGTCCGGATCGGCCATGTCGGGATTGTCGAAATCGCCGTCACCGGGCAGATCCGCCATGACCGACTGGCCATTGGGCGGCAGGTGCTGGATGAGCATGCCGCCAGCCCGCCAGCGCGGACGATGGTCGCCCCTGGTGGACATCTGCGCCACCGCCAGGCGCACCTGGGTCGGGATCTGCTCGGACTGCATGAAATAGGTATGCGCTACTTCCTCGAGAGAATGGCCGTCCAGCCCCACAATGCCCTGATAGCGTTCGGTATGCGGGCCCTGGTCGATGGTCATGGCCAGATGGCCCTTGCCCAGAAGCTCTGCCGGACTGGTCCGGCCTGCTTCGGAAGCCTTGAGCAGCGCATCGTGATCATAGCGGGCATAGCCGCGCATGCCGTCGGGCGCGTCGAAATCGACAACGATCAGGTTCACCGGGCCGTCGGTCTGGGTCTGGAGGATGAAGCGGCCCTCGAATTTCAGCGAGGAGCCAATCAATGCCGCGAGCACCACCGCTTCACCGAGAAGGCGGGCCACCGGCAGGGGATAGTCGTGACGGCTGAGAATGGTGTCGAGAGCCGCACCCAGGCGAACCACCCGGCCGCGGGTGTCGAGCTTTTCCAGGGTGAAGGGCACCACGGCGTCGTCACCGGTCTCGGGGCGGTCAAGGCCCAGGCTGGAGAGCAGGTTGTCAGTCATGGTCTGTTCCGTGGTCATTCGGGTCACTGTCTTTCTCAAGGCTACGCCCTCGAAGCGAAACGCGCCACCTTCGCGGCAACGGCCCGCCCATGCCATCCCCGACAGGCGGAGATGACCGGGCAGGCTCCAAACAGCCAGATCGGGTCTGCTAGTTGGTTTCGACCCCGAAGGCCCAGCACAAAACGGCTTTCTGGGCATGGAGGCGGTTTTCGGCCTCGTCGAACACCACCGACTGGGGACCGTCGATCACCTCGTCGGTCACCTCGTCGCCGCGATGGGCGGGCAGGCAGTGCATGAACAGGGCGTCCTTGTTCGCCAAGGCCATTAGATTGGTGTTGACCTGGTAGGGTTTCAAGACCCGGCGGCGCTCGGCGGCATCCACATCGCCCATCGACACCCAGGTGTCGGTGATGACCAGATCGGCGCCTTCCACGGCTTCGCGCGGATCCTCGATGAGGCGGGCATATTTGCCGGCGCGGGTGATGTCCTGCATCAGATCCTTTTCGGGGCTGTATTCATCGGGTGTCGCGATGGTCAGCTCGCATTCGAACAGTTCGGCCGCGTTGACCCAGGAGTGCAGCACATTGTTGCTGTCTCCCACCCAGGCGATCTTGGCGCCACGAATGTCGCCGCGATGCTCCTCGAAGGTCATGAGGTCAGCCATGATCTGGCAGGGATGGGCTCGCCGCGTCAGGCCGTTGATCACCGGCACGGTGGCCGCCTCGGCCAGTTCGAGCAGGTCAGCGTGGCTGAGGATGCGGATCATGATCGCATCGACATAGCGGCTCATCACCTTGGCGGTGTCGGCCAGGGTTTCCTCGCGGCTCAATTGCATCTCCTGGCCGGAGAGCATGATGGTTTCGCCCCCGAGCTGGCGCATGCCGACATCGAAGGAGACACGGGTGCGGGTGGACTGGCGCTCGAAGATCATCGCCAGCACCTTGTCCTTGAGGAGAAGGGGCCGATCACCTTCCTTGAGGCGCTGCTTGAGGGCGCCAGCCTGGTTGAGCATGCCGCGCAGTTCGGCATAGGAAAAATCGTCGATGGAGAGAAAATGGTTCGGGGTGCCGGTCGTCGTCATGGGCCGGGTTCCTTTGTGACGCTTCAGGAAATGGGGCGGCGCGGGGCCGCGTCTGCAAGCTCCGCCCTATCGGGGCGGAGGGAACAACCCGCTTCGGCGCCGCCCGAAATGATAGAAAGTCAGCATCGCCGTCAGCTCGCCGAAGCAGAGGCGGCCGTCTCCGCCTCGATGGCGTCGAAAGCCGCACCGATGCGGGCCATGGCATCCTCGATATCGGCTTCGGAGACGATCAGCGGCGGCAGCAGCCGCAGCACATTGTCTCCCGCGCCGATGGCCAGAAGCTGGTGATCGTCGCGCAGCCGGGCCACGAAATCGCGCACCGGGGGGGCGATCTTGATGCCGGCGAGCAGGCCTTTGCCGCGCAGCTCGAGCACATAATCGGGATATTTCTGCGCCAATTGCTGCAGGTGCCAGGCGAGGCGCTGGCCCATCTGGGCGACATGATCGAGGAAGCCGGGCGCCTGGATGCGGTCGAGCACGGCATTGCCCATGGCACAGCCCAGCGGATTGCCGCCATAAGTGGAGCCATGGGTGCCGGTCACCATGGAGGCCGCTGCCGCTTCGGTGGCGAGGCACGCACCAAGCGGGAAGCCACCGCCAATGGCCTTGGCCACGGCGACGATGTCCGGGGTGATGCCGGCCCATTCGAAGGCGAAGAAGCGGCCGGTCCGGCCAAAGCCGCACTGCACTTCGTCGAAGATGAGCAGCATGTCGTTTTCATCGCAGATCTGGCGCAGGCCCTGCAGGAATTCAGCGCTCATGGCCGTGACGCCGCCCTCGCCCTGCACGGGCTCGATCAGGATGGCGCAGCTCTGCGGGCCGATCAAAGCCTTGACCGCATCGAGATCGCCCGGCGCGGTATGCTTGAAGCCCGGCATGGGCGGGCCGAAGCCTTCGAGATAGCCCGGATTGCCACCAGCTGCGATCGTGCCCAGGGTCCGGCCGTGGAAGGAGCCGGTGAAGGCGATGATCTCGTAGCGATCCGGCTGGCCCTTGGCGAAGAAATAGTGCCGGGCCGTCTTGATGGCGCATTCGATCGCCTCAGCGCCGGAATTGGTGAAGAACACCTTGTCGGCAAAGGTCGAGTCCACCAGCCGCTGCCCCAGCCGTTCCTGCTCGGGAATGGTGAAGACATTGGAGGTATGCCAGACCTTGTCGGCCGCCGCCTTGAGCGCCGCGACCAGATGCGGGTCGCCATGGCCAAGCGCATTGACGGCAATGCCGGAATGGAAATCGAGGAATTCTCGGCCGTGCTGGTCGTACAGGCGCATGCCCTCGCCCCGCTCGAAGGCGAGATCGGACCGGGCATAGGTGCCGTAGAGCGCAGACATGGCGAACATTCCTCTTGTGTTTCAGGTCAGGGACGGGAAAGCGTGGCAAAGCTGCCACAGAAACCAAAAACGCGCCCTCTCGGCCGCGCGTTTGGACCCGAGAATTAGGCGAATTGGCCCCGTAAAGTCAATCTGATACCGGCCAAGTCCCTGATTTGACTCATCGATTGTTAGGACAATCTTAACCAATGAATAAACGGGGAAAATCCGCCCCGACTCTTGATCCCGATTCCTGCGATGGCGTAATCTCCGAGGCGTTGGGGACACGATATCTCGTGCGGCGGACCCGCTCAACATACGAGCTGTAGAGTCGAAAGGCTGCCAGGCCGTTTTGGCAGCGCAATGAAGGATTCTGTTTTGTCGATGGTTTCAGGAGCGCAATCGATGGGCTGGACTGACGAGCGCGTCGAACTTTTGAAGAAACTTTGGATGGAGGGGCTCAGCGCCAGCCAGATTGCGGCTGAACTGGGCGACGGAGTGACGCGCAATGCCGTGATCGGCAAGGTGCACCGCCTCAAGCTTTCGGCCCGTGCCAAGCCGACCAATACCGCGCCGCGCGCCCGTCCGGCAGCGCGACCCGCGGCGCCGCGGCGTCCCGCCACGAGCTCGGTTGGCAGCAGCACGATGAGCGCCAAGCCGCGCATGTCGATGTCTCGCCCGCAGGTCGTGGGTGCCACGGCACTGGCCGCCAGCCCCGAGATGGATGCCGAACTCTATGTCGCCCCGGCAGCAGCGGAGCTGTTCATTCCGGAGGACAAGCGGCTCAACCTGCTGCAGCTGAACGAACACACCTGCAAGTGGCCGATCGGCGATCCGCTGACCAAGGACTTCTATTTCTGCGGCCAGCACAGCCTGGAAACCGGTCCCTATTGCGAATTCCATTCGCGCCGGGCCTATCACCAGATGGACAAGAAACGCCGCTGAGGCACGGACCTCGCTGGAATTGAAACGGGCGCCGAAAGGGCGCCCTTTTTCATGGCAGCGCTGTCGCCTGACAGAGCCTTTCCCGTTCCGATTGAATCGGATCGGGCGCTCCCTTTTTTAGTCTTGTCGCGCTTTCGAACCGCGCAAGTGGTGTCCACTTTTGCTGAAAGCGCTCTATTGCACCCGCATGGCGCCTTCCGCCCGCAATTGCGCTGCGCGGTCACCGCCTCCAGCCGCCCAGTTCTGGCCGAACGACACCGCGCATCCACGAGCCGCTGTCAGTTTCTCGACAGGGATGGTGCCACCATTGATATGAATGGCCTGGACTTCGCCCGCCAGGCGGTGGCAGTCGTCCAGGCTTGGCTGGTCAACGGCCGGGGAATAGTAATTGCTCAAGGCGAAGAAGCCGGTCACGGCGAGGGCGATCGTTGCTGCTGGCCAGAGAGTGTTCATGGTGCCGCTCCTGTGCCGCAAATCTTGTCGGCGGCGACGCGGATCGTCCACAGGGCGACTCAAATTGTCTTAAGAGCTGGTTACCGCGCAAGCCGGGATTACAGGCCAGGAAAGGCAGCCGTCAGGGCAGCAAGACATCGACGCGCAGGCCCTCGCCGGGTTGCGACCTGATGCTCATCTGGCCGCGGTGGCGCTGGATGATGTGCTTGACAATGGCCAGCCCCAGGCCAGTGCCCTTCTTCTTGCGGCTCGCTTCGGCATCGATGCGGTAAAAGCGCTCGGTCATGCGCGGCACATGCTCCGGCTCGACGCCCGGGCCATGGTCGACCACGCTGACCATGTGCCGAAGTCCAGGACGATCGATTTCGGACAGCGTCACCTCGACGGTCTTGCCGGTAGCGCCGTATTTGATGGCGTTGTCGATCAGGTTCTCGAACACTTCGTAAAGCTGGCTGCGGTCGCCCACGACCATGACAGGCGCTTCGGGCAGCTTCAGGATGACGTCGAGATCGGCCGCGCGGGCCTGGGTCTGCAGGCCCTCGCGCACTTCGCGCAAGAGACCGGCCAGGTCCACCGAGCCGGTGGGACGCACATGCTGGTGCATCTCGATGCGCGACAGGCTCAGCAGGTCATCGACCAGCCGGCTCATCCGGTCGGCCTGGGTCCGCATGATGCCCAGGAATTTTTCCCGCGCCGCCGCGTCGCCGGCTGCCGGGCCGAGCAGCGTGTCGATGAAGCCGATCAGCGAGGCCAGTGGCGTGCGCAATTCGTGGCTGGCATTGGCGACGAAGTCGGACCGCAACGCATCGACGCGCTTGAGTTCGGTCAGGCTCTGGAAGGTGACCAGCAATTGGCGGTCCTCGTCGGAGAACCAGTCGCGCTCGGGCCGGCGCAACGGGGCCACCACGATGCGGTTCCAGGTTTCTGACGGCAGGGTCTCATGCAGTTCGAAACTGCGCGTCTCGCCGGTGCGCATGGACGCCTCCACCGCCGCAACCATTTCGGGATTGCGCATGACCAGGGTCAGCACCCGGCCGGGCTGCAGGTTGGGATATTGCCGCGCTGCGGCGCCATTGCGGTGCTCCACCGCGCCGCGGCCATCCAGCACCAGTGCCGGATCGCCCAGCGCCTCGACAAAGGCGGGCAGCATGTCGGGTTGGACGGCCGTGGGCGCCGACAGGACCGGGGGAGCCGCATCGATGCGGGTAATGGTGCGGACCGGCTGGGGCAGGACGGCCACGAGGCACAGGACCAGGCCATAGCCGATCACCGCCAGATCGACCCGCAGTCCCCCCAGCACCACGAAGGCGACGACAAGCCCGGCCAGACCCAGCAATAGCGGGCTCTGTGCGGCAAGTCGCGCCGGGATTGCGGCGGCTCCGGTGGCTTGGTCTGTGGGCGCGGTTTCGTCCATTTTCGGCGGTCGAATCAACAGTTTGACCCCGCCTCTTGCGCGGGAAGCGGGTTCATAGCACGCTCTGTGTGACAGTGGAGAGACAGCGTGACCGATCCTATCGACGGCTTCGACATCAACAATCCGGACCTGCCCAAATCCATCAAGAAGGCCGCCTTCGAATCGGGCGGATATCCCTACGAGGACAAGCTCGACAAGGACGAGTATGACACGCAGATGTACCGCCTGCAAAAGCAGTTGGTGCTGCACCAGGCGCATATGGCCGAGGCCGGCACGCGCACGGTGATCATCTTCGAGGGTCGGGACGCGGCCGGCAAGGGCGGCACGATCGAGCGCTTCCTCGAAAATCTCAATCACCGCTACAACCTGATCGCCGCGCTGCCCAAGCCGAACGACCGGGAGCGCACGCAATGGTATTTCCAGCGCTATGTGGACTGGCTGCCGGCGGCGGGCGAAATGGTGCTGTTCGACCGCTCCTGGTACAACCGGGCCGGGGTGGAGCCGGTGATGGGTTTCTGCACCCCCGAGCAGACCGAGCATTTTCTCGATGAGGCGCCGGAATTCGAAAAGCGTCTCACCAATGACGGGATCAGGATCTTCAAGCTCTGGCTGTCCATCGGCCGGGAAATGCAGATCAAGCGCTTCCATGACCGGCGGCATGATCCGCTCAAGACCTGGAAGCTCTCACCGGTTGATCTCAAGGCCCTCGAGCTCTGGGGGGATTATTCGGATGCCAGGGACAAGATGCTGGAGCGCACCGACAGCCGGCACGCCCCCTGGACCGTGATCCGGGCCAATGACAAGAAGCGCCTGCGCCTCAATGCCATCCGCACCGTGCTGCACCGGCTCGACTATGAGGGCAAGGACAAGGAGGAGATCGGCGAGATCGACCGCAATATCGTGCTCACCGCCGAGGAATTTCTGGGGATGGAGGGGGAATAGGTCCGGCCTCTCCACACCCCTGGTGCGACACCCTCCCCTTGACGGAAGGGATGGGGAGGGGTGTTCACGCTCATAGGTCGCGTGTTGAGTGCACCCCCACCTAGCTCTGCTACGGCCCGATGGGCCCAGCGGCGCTACCTCCCCCATCAAGGGGGAGGAGACCCGGCGTCTGGATCAAAACGCCCATTCACCCTTGCGCATGACCGGCTCGGTGGTGCCGTCGGCGTGAACGCCGTCGATATCGACCTTGTCGGAGCCGATCATCCAGTCGATATGGATCAGGCTCTTATTGCCGCCCTGGGCAAAGATCTGGTCGGGGCTGAGCGTTTTGCCGTCGTCGAAACAGTCGGCGTAGCACTGGCCCATGGCGATGTGGCACGAGGCGTTTTCGTCGTAGAGCGTGTTGTAGAAGAGGATGCCCGAGGCCGAGATCGGCGAGGAATGCGGCACCAGCGCCACTTCGCCCAGACGCCGGGCGCCCTCGTCGGTGTCGAGCACCTTGTTGAACACGGCCTCACCCTTGGTCGCCTTGAGCTCGACCATGCGGCCCTCTTCGAAGCGCGCCTGGATGTTCTCGATCAGCGTGCCGTTGTGGCTCAGTGGCTTGGTGGCCGAAACCGTGCCCTCGACGCGCAGGCGATGAGGCGTGGTGAACACTTCCTCGGTGGGGATATTGGGGTTGCAGGTGACCCCGTTCTTGGCTTCGGAGGCGCCGCCCTTCCAGCGGTGACCATCGGCCAGGCCCACGGTGAGGTCGGTACCCGGGCCGGTATATTTGAGCGCCGAGAACTTCTTGCCGTTGAGCCAGGTCCAGCGGGCCTTGAGATTGGCGTTGTGCGCCTTCCAGGCGGCAATCGGATCGTCCTGGTCGACCCGGGAGGCCTTGAAGATGGCGTCGGCCAGCTTGGCGATGGCGACGTCCTCTGGATCGTTGGGGAAGACCAGCTTTGCCCAGTTGGGCGTGGGATAGGAGACGATGTTCCAGTTGATGTCGAAGCCGGTGATCAGCTCCAGCGCCGGGCGATAGGCGGCCGAATTGGCGCGGTTGGCGCGGGAGACCTTTTCGGGGTCTTCATTGGCCAGCATCATCGGGTTGTCGCCGGAAATGGCGAGGCGCGCCGCGTTGTTGCGATAGGCTTCGGCCATGCCGGAATAGAGCCAGCCGGCAGCGCGATCGAAGCTGAAGTCCCGGGCATGGCGGAAGCGCGACAGGGTGGCTTCCTCGTCGGAATAGATGGTGGTCACCAGACCGGCGCCGGCCTTGTAGGCATGCTCGGTGATGCGGCGCACCAGCGGGGCCGCCGTCATCGGCGCGGTGATGATCAGGTCCTGGCCTTCGGCCAGCTGCAGGCCGACCTTGATGGCGACCTCGCCGAGCTTGTCGAGCTTGGTCGGATCGATGGGAGAATTGCTCATTGGGCGAAAAGCCTTCTTGCTCTTGAATCAATTGGCCAGAGCCTAGCGTCCCCGATGCGGCGGCGCCACCCGGGAACAAAGGCGAGACCGATTGACCTGGATCAAACCGCAAACCGGCGTCCGGTGCGAGAAGAAAGCCAGCCTGATCTGGAGGTTCTTTAGGCCATGGACACCACACTCGTCATCGTTGCGGTTCTCTGCATTTTCGGCGTCTTCTCGCTCGCCCTTGCCTATGCGCAGGTCCAGACGCGGGGCGTGCTCGCGCCCGGCGCGCGCAAGGTGGACTGAGCAGGTGTGGGAAGGCTCCGCCTGGCATTGCGGCGACGCGGTTGCGCGGTGGACGCATCCCGAGGCGCCTGCGTCTGACCCCCGAAGCCGGTAGCGACACCGCCTGCTCCATGTCTGGCAGGTCCAGATCGACGTGTCCCAAGTGGACCCGCGTCTGTGACCTTCCTGCATCACCGGCCCCGCTGATCACAATTGTGCCATTGGCAAGAGCGAACGGTTTGGCTACAAACCGTTCGCCGCTTCATTTTTCGAACCAGGGGGAGGCGTTGCATGACAGCACCGATGTTCTCTCCCCTTGCGGGCAAGTGCCGACCTTAGGTCCTTGTTCCCCGCGATCCGCCGTTCCGGCCTGATCGCAAGCGGTCTTTTCCGTATGTCCTGCAGTTGAGCCGCGCCTTCGGGCGTCGTCCATTCCGGCCCCAACTGCGCTCTATTCTTCCCTTTTCGAGGAACCGGTGGCCGGAGAACGGCGCCGGAGACAAAAATGAGTCGCAAGAAGCTCGATTTCCGTGCCGATGCCTTTCGCAATGTGCTCGGCTTCACCTTTGGTCACTGGCGGGGACAGCCGGCGCGGATCGTCTTGATCTGCGGCCTCGTCATTGTCTCCACCCTGGCCGAAGTGATGGTGCCGCTGTTTTCTGGCCGCATCGTGGATGCCATAGCCGGCAGCGACAGTTCGGCGACGGCCGACGCGTTGCGGGCCTTTGCCGTGGTGGTCGGCCTGGGCCTGACCAGCGTGGTGCTGCGCTTCTTCATCTTCCACGGCATCATCAAGCTGACGCTCAAGATGATGGCGGATATCGTCAATGACGGTTTCCACCGCGTGCAGCGCTTCTCGACCGACTGGCATGCCAACAGCTTTGCCGGTTCCACGGTCCGCAAGATCACCCGCGGCATGTGGGCGCTCGATGCGCTCAACGATATCCTCTTGGTCGCGCTCCTGCCCTCGGTGGTGATGCTGGTGGGTGCCTCGATCCTCTTGGGCAGCTTCTGGCCGGTCATGGGCCTGATCGTGGCCATTGGCTCGCTGATCTACATCGGCTTCACCGTCGCCATGTCGATGGGCTATGTGGCGCCGGCGGCGAGCCTGGCCAATGCCTGGGATACGCGCCTGGGCGGGGCACTGGCCGATGCGGTGAGCTGCAACAGCGTGGTCAAGGCCTTTGGCGCCGAGACGCGCGAGGAGAGCCGCATGCGCCATGTCATGTCCAAGTGGGACAGCCGCACGCGCCGCACCTGGAAGCGCGGCACGCTCAACGGCACCCTGCAGGGCTTCATGATGGTGTCGATGCAGGCGGGCATCCTGGGCACGGGGCTCTATATGTGGACGCAGGGGCTGGCCAGCCCGGGCGACATCACCTTCGTGCTCGCCATGTTCTTCGTGCTGCAGGGTTATCTGCGCGATGTGGGCATGCATATCCGCAACCTGCAGCGCTCGGTCAACGACATGGAGGAACTGGTGGCCCTGACATCGATGCCGCTGGGCATTGACGACAAGGCCGGCGCCAAGCCCATTGCCATCAGCGATGGCGGCATCCGGTTCGACAATGTGACGTTCCAGTATGGCGCCCATCCGACCCCGCTCTATCGCGACTTTTCGGTCGAGATCAGGCCGGGCGAGCGGGTCGGGCTGGTGGGGCATTCGGGCTCGGGCAAGACGACTTTCGTCAAGCTCATCCAGCGTCTCTATGACGTGAGTGGCGGTGCCATCACCATTGACGGGCAGAACATTGCCGAACACCAGCAGGCCTCGCTGCGCGGGCAGATCGCCATCGTGCAGCAGGAGCCGATTCTGTTCCACCGGACGCTGGCCGAAAACATCGCCTATGGCCGTCCTGATGCCAGCCGCGGCGAGATCATGGAGGCAGCCGAACAGGCCAATGCCCATGACTTCATCATGAGCCTGCCCAAGCAATATGAGACGCTGGTGGGCGAGCGCGGGGTGAAGCTGTCGGGAGGGGAGCGGCAGCGCGTCGCCATCGCCCGGGCCTTCCTGGCCGATGCGCCGATCCTCATTCTCGATGAAGCAACATCGAGTCTCGACAGCGAGAGCGAGGTGATGATCCAGCAGGCCATGGAACGGCTGATGCAGGGCCGGACGACGCTGGTGATCGCCCACCGGCTTTCGACGGTGCGGGCACTCGACCGGCTGCTGGTCTTCGACAAGGGCCGCATTGTCGAGGAAGGCGACCACCAGGCACTGATCCGCCTGCATGGCGGTATCTATCGGCGGCTGTTCGAGCGACAGGCGCTTGAGCTGACCAAGGGCCTGGTGGCCTGATATTCTTAAGGGGCGCTGCGGCGCCCCTTTTGCCTCAACCGTCCTGGTCCTCGCGCTCGTATTCGCGGCGGGTTTCGACCTCGGTGGTCACCCGCTCGGACAGGGTGCGGCTGCGATTGCGCATGATGCCGTAGACGGCGGCGCCGCCCAGGACGAGAACGCCGACGGTCAGCGCGATGAGCCAGAGTGTGGGGCCGGCATATTCCATGGGACTTCTCCTTTGAAGTCCCAACGGCAGGCGCCCCGAAGGGTTGCCGCGTCCGGGATCAAAACACCCGGTCGCCCTTTTCGGCCATATAGGCCAGTTCCTCAGGCGTGCTGTGGCGGCCAAGTGCCTTGTTGCGGAAGGGAAAGCGGCCAAAGCGGGCGATGGTGTCGCGGTGGTCCACCATGAATTGCAGCGCGTCCTTGTTGCCCAGCGCCTCGAACAGCCGCACGCCCTCGTCCTGGATGACCAGGGATTCGGCATGCATGAAAGGCATGTAGAAGAACATGGCGCGACTGGCATCGACCTCCTTGTCGGCGCCATCGAAGATGGCTTCCTGCGCCAGGACCAGCGCCATGCCGTCCTGCGCAAAGGCCCGGGCGGCGCCACGATGCAATTGCCGGGAGAACTGGTCGAGCATGAGCACCTCGGCGAGCCGGCCATTGGCGGTTTCGCGCCAGTGCCAGGCCTCGCCGCGGCTCACGCGCCGGTGCAGGTCGCCAAAGCGGGCCGCCAGCTTGGCATCGAACTCGGTCTTGCCGCCGAACCAGTCCTCATAGCCATGCTCGACAAACCAGAATTCAATGACGTCCCGCGGACCCTGCATGGCTTTCCTCCAAAGCGACAGGGCGACATTGTCGCTGTCGCCGCAGACGCTGTCCAGATCAGTCGGCGAGTTCGAGACGGATGCGATTGCCGAAGGGATCGCGGGTTTCGAGATCATTGCCGACCACTTCAAGCGGGGCGCCGGCCTGTTCGAGCCGGGCCTTGAGGGCCGCCAGGCTTTCGGCATCGGGCAGCGCGATCGTGAACCAGCGGAGGCCCGCCGAGCCGGCCGGCGGCAAGGTTGCATTGGGGCCCGACCAGATATTGAAGGCCAGGGTATGGGGCATGTAGTCGAGCCCGACATCGCCCATGCCGAAGGACTGGATGAGCAGGAAGCCGGCAAAGCCGAGGACGTCGCGGTAGAAATCCATGGCGCGGTGGAGGTCGTTCACATGCACATGCACATGGCCGATGCGGGTGCCGGCGGGCATGCGGGGCGCCAGGGCCGGGTTCTCGCCCAATTCGCCGAGGAGCCCGTCGAGGTCGATCGGCTCGCGTCCCGAATGGGGTTTTCCCTCGGCCGTGATGGCATAGGTCTGGCCCTTGTCGGGATCACCCAGGCTGCCGCGCCAGGGCGTTTCGAAGGTGATCTCGATGCCGTTGCCATCGAGATCCCAGAGATAGATGGCTTCGGAGACGAGGTGATCGGTGGGGGAGATGCGCACATTGCGCTGCAGCGCCCGCACCGCCATCTGCGCCAGGTCGGCGCGATGGGGCACATGGATGGCGACGTGATAAAGACCGATGGTGCGGGGTGCGACCGGGCGAGTGGCGCCGGTTTCGAGGACGATCAGCACTTTGCCGCCCGCCCCCATGGAAAGGGCATTGCCCTGCTCCTCGATCAGGTCGAGCCCGACCACGTCCTGCCAGATGGCGAGGGCCTTCTGGCGGTCGGTCACGGCGAGGTGCACGGGCCCCAGCGTGGTGGTGAGGGGCAGGATGGGCTGGGAGCGCACATTGGTCTGGACGGATGTGTCGATCATGTCGACCTCCTGTGAAATGACTGTTGCCCCGGATGTAGCCCTTGCCGGGCCGGCAACAAAGGGAACAGTGGCGAAGGCATTGTTCGCCGGAACATGCCCAATGGCGCCTAGCCGCGCTTGCCTTGCCCGCCGCGGTGACGACAGAGTGGGCGCGTTGTGACGAGAGTGCCAGAGTTGATTACACGCAGCTTTTTCGACCGCCCCGTGCTGGAGGTGGCCCACGATGCCATCGGCATGACCATGCTGTTCGACGGTGCGGGCGGCCGGATCGTCGAGGTCGAGGCCTATGACGAGCATGACCCGGCCTCGCACAGCTTTGCCGGGCCGACGCCGCGCAACCGGGTGATGTTCGGGCCGCCGGGCCATGCCTATGTCTACAAGATCTATGGCATCCATTATTGCCTCAATTTCGTCTGCCGGCCGGGCAGCGCCATATTGATCCGGGCGCTGGAGCCGACAATGGGGCTCGACCGCATGGCGGAACGGCGCGGCGCCATGGCGGAGAAAAACCTCTGCTCGGGGCCGGGCAAGCTGGCGCAGGCGCTGGGCATCGATCTCCGGCATGACGGACTGGCTCTGGATGCAGCCCCGTTTGCCCTTCACCCTGCCGACACCGCGCATGAAATCGCCACCGGGCCGCGCATCGGGATCACCAAGGGCGCCGAGACTCCGTGGCGCTTCGTCAAGCGCAATTCGCCTTTTCTCAGCAGACCCCTGCCCCGCATCCGGCCCGATTTGTGATCGGGCCCGGAGCAACCGCCGCGGCGCCTGCCCGTTCCCCCAATCTGGCCGGCGCGCGTCAACCGGACGTGGTGGTATAGGGCTTTTGGTGCGGTTTTTCCGGTTTCCCGCATCAGTCACTCAACCTGACCCAGGCCTTTGTCCCACCCGCGCCGCGCCTCACCTTTGCAACAGGAGAGCAGCCATGCCCCAGGGTGACAAGAGCGCCTATACCGACAAGCAGAAGCGCAAGGCCGAGCATATCGAGGAGCGTTACGAGGATCGTGGCGTATCGCATAAGGAGGCCGAGCGGCGCGCCTGGGCCACCGTCAACAAGGATGATGGCGGCGGCAACAAGTCCGGCTCCGGACGCGGCACGCACAAAGATCATCCTGCCGCCCACAAGGGTGGCAAGAAGGGCGGCGAAGCCTCGGCCAATCGGCCCGCATCGGAGCGCTCAGCTTCCGCAAAAAAGGCCGCCGCAACCCGCAAGCGGAACCAAGAGCACCACGCGCATCACTAGGAGACAGCCATGTCCGGCTCGGCCGCCAAGCCCATGAACCCGCCCCAGACCCAGGACCATCAGCCGGGGCGGGAAAGCGAAATGCATCCCAAGCCCGATTACATGCCGAAATTCCCCGGCAATGGGCGCCTCAAGGACAAGGTCGCCATCATCACCGGTGGCGATAGCGGGATCGGGCGTGCCTGCGCCGTCCTCTTTGCCCGTGAAGGGGCCGAGGTGGCGCTGGTCTATCTCGAAGAGACCGATGACGCGAGGCTCACTGCCGAGGCCGTCAAGGCGGAGGGCAAGGAGGCGCTGCTGCTGCGCGGCGATGTCAGCGACAAGGCGGTTTGCGAGAGTGTGGTCGGCCAGGTGGTCGAAAAATTCGGCAAGCTCGATGTGCTGGTCAACAACGCGGCCGAGCAGCATATGCA
Source organism: Devosia salina (assembly GCF_019504385.1). Lineage (NCBI taxonomy): Bacteria > Pseudomonadati > Pseudomonadota > Alphaproteobacteria > Hyphomicrobiales > Devosiaceae > Devosia > Devosia salina. The sequence goes on along the minus strand of NZ_CP080590.1, from coordinate 257,570 downwards.
GACCGAGCTCGAGGCCATTTCCGAAGAGCAGTTGCGGCGCACCTTCGAGACCAATTTCTTTGGCTATATGTTCATGACGCAGGCCGCGCTGCCGCATCTGAGAAAGGGGTCGGCGATCGTCAACACGACATCGATCACGGCCTATCGGGGCTCGCCGTCACTGATGGATTATGCCGCGACCAAGGGCGCCATCGTCGCCTTTACCCGATCGCTCTCGGAAAGCCTTGCCGGCAAGGGTATCCGCGTCAATGGCGTCGCACCCGGCCCGATCTGGACGCCGCTGATCCCGGCCAGTTTCCCGGCCGACAAGGTGGCGGAATTCGGGGCCAGCCAGCCATTGGGCCGGCCGGGCCAGCCCAATGAGGTGGCAACGAGCCACCTGTTCCTCGCCTGCGAAGAGAGTTCCTACATCACCGGGCAGGTGCTGCACCCCAATGGCGGGGAGATCATCGGGGGGTAGCGTGCCGGATGCGGTTGCCTCCCCCTGGCCCCCGTGATTCAAAAGGGCTGTGGAAGCCATTGAGTCGCTCGACCTGTTCTCGCCCCATCGCCACGAGCGGCCCAGCCCGCTCGCGGTGCTGCGCGACATTTTCGGCCATCGCGATTTTCGCGGCCAGCAGGCCGAGGTCATCGACCATGTGACCGAAGGCGGCGACGCGGTGGTGCTGTTCCCCACCGGCGCGGGCAAGTCCATGTGCTACCAGATCCCCGCCATCTGCCGGGACGGCGTGGGCATCGTCATATCGCCGCTGATCGCCTTGATGCGCGACCAGGTCGAGGCCCTGAGGCAGGCCGGAGTGGCGGCGGCGGCGCTCAATTCCTCGCTGACACAGGAAGAGGCGAGCGACGTGCGCCGGCAATTGCGGCGGGGCGAACTGGACCTGCTCTATGTGGCGCCGGAACGGGTGGCGACGCCCGGCTTTGCCAATATGCTGGCCGATACGCGGATCGCGCTCTTTGCCATCGACGAGGCCCATTGCGTGAGCCAGTGGGGCCATGATTTCCGGCCCGAATATCGCGAGCTGATCCACCTCGTTGAACTCTTCCCCGGCGTGCCCCGGATCGCGCTGACCGCCACCGCCGACCCGACCACGCGCGAGGACATCATCGAGCGGCTGGGGCTGGAACAGGCCCGGGTCTTCACCACCAGCTTCGACCGGCCCAATATTTCCTATTCCATCGTCGAGCGCGACAAGCCGCGCGAGCAGTTGCTGGAATTCCTCTCCGGGCACAAGGGCGATAGCGGCATCGTCTATTGCCTTTCCCGCGCCAAGGTCGAGGATGTCGCCGACTGGCTCTCCGGCAAGGGCATCCGCGCCCTGCCCTATCATGCCGGCATGAGCGCCGAACTGCGCTCGGCCAATCAGGATGCCTTTCTCAAGGAAGAGGGTCTGTGCCTCGTCGCCACGGTGGCCTTCGGCATGGGCATCGATAAGCCCGATGTGCGCTATGTCGCCCATCTCGACCTGCCGGCCTCGATCGAAGCCTATTACCAGGAGACCGGCCGCGCCGGGCGCGACGGACAGCCTGCCGATGCCTGGATGAGCTATGGCATGGCCGATGTGGTGCAGCGCCGCCGCATGATCGAGGAGGGCAATGCGCCCGACGAAATCAAGCGGCTCGAACACGGCAAGCTCAATGCCCTCCTGGGTGTGTGCGAAACCGCCTCCTGCCGGCGCCAGGCCATCCTCAGCCATTTCGGGGAAACTTATCCGCAGCCTTGCGGCAATTGCGATACCTGCCGCTCGCCGGTGGAAAGCTGGGACGGCACGGAAGCGGCCATCAAGGCCATGGCCGCGATCTATCGCACCGGCATGCGCTTTGGCGCGGCCCATATCATCGATGTGCTGATGGGCAAGGAGACCGAGAAGGTCGTCCGTTTCGGCCACCAGCACCAGAAGGTGTTCGGTCAGGGCACCGAGCTCGACCCCAAGGCCTGGCAATCGGTGATACGGCAATTGACCGCCATGGGACTGATCGTGGTCGACCACGCCAATCACGGCGCGCTGACCCTGAGCGCGGCTGCGCATGAGGTGTTCAAGCGGGAACGCCATGTGACCCTGCGCAAGGACCGGCCGAAGAAATCGGTCGAGGTGCGGCGCGCGCTGGCGCGCTCGATCGACGTCCCCGAGCATGCGCGACCCCTGTTCGAGGCGCTGCGCGCGGAACGCACGCGCCTGGCCAAGGCGCAGGGCGTGCCGCCCTATGTCATCTTCCATGACCAGACGCTCAAAGCCATGGCGCTGGCGCAACCGACCCATCCGCACGACATGCTCAACCTGCCCGGGGTCGGACAGGGCAAGCTGGACCGCTATGGCGATGATTTTCTGGCGGTGGTGCGCGGGCATCTCGTGGCGTCCGCATGAGCCAGCCAGCACGTCCCCGCCTCGCCATCATCGACATCGCCCGCGGCGTCGCCATCGTGGCCATGGCGATCTACCATCTGTGCTGGGACCTCTCCTATTACCGCTTCATTCCTGTCGACGTCGGCTACGACCCCGGCTGGGTTGCCTTTGCCCGCTCGATCCTTTTCGCCTTCATGGTGCTGGTCGGGGTCGGGCTGGTGCTGGGGCACGGAGACGGTATGCGCTGGCGAGCCTTCTGGAAGCGCTGGCTGTTCATCGCCGGGGGCGCCGGGCTGATCACGCTGGGCACCTGGTTCACCTTTCCCGACAGCTTTGTCTATTTCGGCGTGCTGCATGCCATTGCGCTGACCAGCCTGCTCGCGCTGCCGTTTCTCTTCACCCCGCTGTGGCTGACCGGGCTGGTCGCCATCGCGGTGATCGGCCTGCATTTTTCGTTTGCCAATCCGCTCTTCAACGAGAAGCTGTTCTCCTGGCTCGGCTTCTGGGAAGTGCCACCACCGGCCAATGACCTGGTGCCGGTCTTTCCCTGGCTGGGCGTGGTATTGCTGGGCGTGCTTGCCATGCGGCTGGTGCGCGGCACGAGGCTGGAAGCAAGGCTGGCCGCAAGCCAGCCGCGCACTATCGTGGCCCGGGTCCTGGGCTGGATGGGGCGCTGGAGCCTGGTCATCTATCTGGTGCACCAGCCGCTGCTGCTGGCCGTGATCGTGCCGCTCTCCATGGCCATGGGGACGCAGGAGACCAGCCGCGACATGGACTTCCTCAATTCCTGCCAGGCGAGCTGCGAAGAGAGCGGCACCACCGCCGCGCTCTGCGCCATCTATTGCCAGTGCGGCCTCGAGGGCGTGAAACGCGACGACCTCTGGGAGCCGGTGTTTACCGGCCTGGTTTCCGCCGCGGATCAGGCCAAGCTCGACGCCAATAACCGGCAATGCTCGGCCCTGATCTATCCGGACCTGAACAGCGATCAGTCCGAGAGCTCGGGAAAGTAGTCCCTGGCAGTGGGTGCCAGGAACCGGCCGAGTTCGGCCAACGGCACGGTCAGCAGGTCGCTATTGCAGAACGACATGATGTGCGGATAGCCCGAGGCGGTGAAAATGGCGCTCGGCCCGGGACCGAAGCGGATATCGAGTTGGTCGGCCAGCGACCCTGCCGAATAGCAGTCGTCATCCATCTCCGAATCCGCGGCGGCATATTCGGGCGGGAGATTGTCCCGCACATAGGCGATCAGCTCGGGGCTCGGCCCCCAGTGATAGGCATCGGGGTTTTCGAAGGCGAGGTCAGTGTCGGCGACTTCGTCGGGGGCGGCGCCCCATTCGCGCGGCACCCAGGCGGAAAACACCTGGCGCAAGTCCAGCGGCTTTCCGGTCGCCACGTCATAGGTGAAGCTGTCGGCGTGATTGTAGGGATGGGCGCCCATGCAGAAGAGCGAACCGCTCTGCGACCAGCTCACCAGAAGGGGCGAGGCATAGCTGAGCTCGACCAGCTCCTGGTCATAATCCCCCAGGTGACCGCCGAAATCACCCCAATTGCTGCCCATGCCATAGCTGCCGAAGCGGAAGGCGAGGCAATCAAAGGCGGCCAGGTTCATGCGCGCGTGCCGGTCGGCGAGGATGGCATTGGCCGGCTCGACGCTCGCCCCATCGGCAAAGGACAGGATGCGGGGAAAGGCGAATAGTGTCCGCGGGTCGACCACCTCGTGATAGACCGCCCCGCCCAGTCCCGTCTCAGGCCCGAACTTGAGCGGCACATCCATGAGGGTCATTTCATAGGGCGCAGTGCTCCAGTCCAGCTGCCAATCCATCATGAAGGCATATTGCGCCGAGCGGTCGTGCAGGCTGAAGGCCGTCGCCTCCTCGCTTTCGCCCAGCGGCCGCCAGGCGATCGTCGCGAGCTCCAGCGCCTGCTCCTTGGCCTTGCTGCCGACGGATTGGCGGATACCGGTGGCGATATAGGTCTCGGGGTCATAGGTCAGCTGCCAGACGGCGGCGATGGGCGCGGCCACCAGCTTGCCGTTTACATCGAGCACGCAATCGTCCTCGCCACAGGGCGCTTCCTCATTGAGCAGCCAGGTCTTGCCGTCGCTGGAGACCGGCACAAGCGGCACGTCGCCACCGGTATCCATGAAGGCAAAGCGGCCCGCGACGGCGCCGTCCTGGGGCTGGGTCAGTTCCACCACGATCTCGCGGCTGCCCAACTTGCCCATAAGGGTGAGCGCATCGGCGAGGGCAGGAACAGGCAGAAGGGCAAGAGCGGCAGACAGACCGAGCAAGGCCAGACGCATGGGCGACACTCCCGTTTCGCGCCTTTCTAGCACGGCGTGATGAATGGGGGATGAGGGAAGTGTTTTCCCTGCGAGGTCACCCCACCGATTTCGCCGTGCCCTTCAGGTACTCGCAGCCTTCGCATTGGCCTGGGCGACCAGCTCGTCGGGAATGTCGTCGAAGCTGGCATAGTTCATGTTGTAGAGGCGCGAATAGAGCCCGCCCAGTTCCATGAGCTGGTCGTGATTGCCCTCCTCGATCTTCTCGCCATTCTGCAGCACGATGATGCGATCAGCCCCGCGGATGGTGGCGAGGCGATGGGCGATGACCATGCCGGTGCGGCCCTTCAGGAGGATTTCCAGCGCCTTCTGGATCTGCCGTTCGGTATAGCTGTCGATATTGGCGGTAGCTTCGTCGAGGACGAGGATCTTCGCGTCGGCCACCAGCGCCCGGGCAAAGCTCAGGAGCTGGCGCTGACCCAGCGACAGGTTGGAGCCGCGCTGCTCGAGCATGGTGTCATAGCCATTGGCGAAGCGGGCGATGAACTCATGCGCGCCCACCGCCTTGGCGGCGGCGATGACATCCTCACGGGTGGCCGAGGCCTTGTTGTAGCGGATGTTCTCGAAGATGGTGCCGGTGAAGAGGAAGGGCTCCTGGAGCACCATGGCGACCTGTTCGCCAAGGCTTTCCTGGGTCACGTCGCGCACGTCGTGCCCGCCGACGACCACGGCGCCCGACTGTACCTCGTAGAAGCGGTGCACCAGGGCCATGGCACTGGTCTTGCCCGAGCCGGTGGGGCCGATGACGGCCACGGTTTCACCAGGATTGACCTTGAACGAGACATTCTTGAGCACCGGGCGCTTCGGATCGTAGCCGAAGACCACGTCGCGGAACTCGACCGAGCCGTCCATGTCCCCGGTCAGGGTGACGGCATCGGGCTTGTCCTCGATCACCGTGGGCAGGTCGAGCACTTCGGTGATGCGGCGGCCCGAAGTCATGGCGCGCTGCATGATCGAATATTGCATGGTCAGCGAGCGGATCGGATCGAAGAAGCGCTGGATGTAGAACAGGAACGCCACCACGACGCCGACCTGCAGACTGCCATTGAGCACCATGGCGCCGCCCACGACCACCACCGTGGCCATGGAAATGCCGGTGAGCGTATCGACAATCGGCACCATGACCTGGGCGAATTTCGAGCCGGTCAGCTGGGTGCGCAGATTGTGGTAGGCCTTGTCGTCATAGAGGTCGAAATTGACCTTCTGGCGATCGAGATTCTGCACCGTGCGCACGCCATTGATGCCCTCGGCCATGGCCCCGGCGGTCAGTGAATTGGTTTCATGCGCCGCCCAGAAGGCGCGCTTTGCCGGCGGCAGCCAGAAGATGCGGATGATGAAGAGGACGGGCATGGTGACCAGCGTCAGCAGCCCGAGCCAGGGATCGAGGCTCAGCAGCACCGCGACGATGCCGAACAGCAGCACCATGTCCCCGACCGAAATCACCGAGGTTTCGAGGAATTCCTGCATGGAATTGACGTCGCCCTGGAGGCGGCTCATCAGCCGGCCCACCTCGGTCTTGTCCATGAAGCTCAGGGACACGCGCTGGAGCTGGGCGAACATGGCGCGGCGCATGTCGAACAGCACATGCTCTGCCACTTGCCCCACCTGGGTCTCCTGCACCCAGGAGGCGCCAAAATTGAACAGCACGGCGATGGCAAAGGCGCCGACCGCCCAGAGCAGATTGGCGGGATCGCCGCCTGCCACCAGGGCATTGTCGATGGCATTGCCGATGATCAGCGGAATGGCCAGCTGGGTGCCGGTAAAGACCAGCACGGCAATGACCGAGAGATAGATCTTGTGCCGGTAGGGCCGCACATAGGCCCAGATGCGCCGAACCGTCTTCGGATCATAGGCCTTGCCAAAGACCTCTTCCTCGATGCGGTGGCTGCCCACGGAAGCCCGGGGCGGTCGCTGGCCGGGAAAGGCGGCCACGTCGCGTTCGTCGTCGTCGATCACGCTCATTGGGCTGCCTCCAATTCGTCGGTGGGGCGGGTCTGTAGATCGTAGAGGGCCCGATAGCGGCCGCCCTGGGCCAGCAATTCCTCGTGGCTGCCGCGCTCGACGATGCGGCCATCCTCGAGGAAGAGGATGAGATCGGCATGCATGAGCGAGGAGAGGCGGTGGGCGATGATCATGGTCACCCGGTCGCTGGCAAAGCGGCGGATGGCCGAGCGGATGCGGTGCTCGGTACCGGCATCGATGGCGGCGGTGGAATCGTCGAAGACCATGACGGCGGGCTTGAGCACGAGGGAACGGGCGATGGACAGGCGCTGGCGCTGCCCGCCCGAAAGCGAGACGCCGCGCTCGCCCACCACGGTGTCGTAGTCGGCCGGCAAGCCCATGATGTAATTGTGCAATTGCGCGCTCTCGGCGGCGCGCTCGATCTTGCGATCCTTGGCCCAGGGATCGCCATAGGCGATGTTGTTCTCGATGGTAGTGGTGAAGAGGAACGTGTCCTGCTGCACCACCGCAACCGAGCGCCGGAGGCTTTGCAGGGTCACGTCGCGCACGTCCTGCCCGTCCAGCGTTACGCGGCCCGAGGTGACGTCGTAGAAGCGCGGAATGAGGTGGGCGAGCGTGGACTTGCCACTGCCCGGGGCGCCGACAATGCCGATGGTCTGGCCAGCCCTGGCCTCGAAGCTGATGCCATTGAGGGTGGGCACCGTGGCGCCAGGATAGGTGAAATGAACGTCCTCGAAGCGCAGCACGCCCTCGGTGACCTTGAGGGGCACCGCCCCGGGCCTGTCCTCGATCTCGACGGGTGCGTCGAGGAATTCATAGAAGCGGTCGCCGCAGGTGGAGGCGCGGGCATAGGAATTGACCATGAGGCCGAGCTGGCGCACCGGCATCTGCAGTATGGTCATGAAGGTGAGGAAACTGGCGAGCGTGCCGACGCTCATCTCCCCGGCGATCACCTTGTTGCCGCCGACCCAGAGCACCAGGCCCATGGCGGCAAAGAAGGAAAAGGTCATCATCGAGGTGTTGTTGACGCGCACCCGCACGCGCTGATGGGCCAGTTCCAGCGCGTCCTTTGAGGCCGTGTCGAACTTGGCCAGCTCGAACTTCTGCCCCGAAAAGGCGCGCACCACGCGAATGCCGCCGAGATTTTCCTCCATCACCCGGGTCAGCACGGAGAGCTTTTGCTGCAGCACCAGCCAGGTGGCGCGCAGGGTGAGCTGCGCGACCGAGGAGCGCCAGGCCACGAAGGGCACGAAGCTCAGCGCCAGAAAGCCCAGAAGCAGATCGGTGGTGAAGAGCATGAAAGCACCCACGCCGATCAGCACGGCGAGCAAGACGGTGCGGACGAGCCCGGTGGAAAAGAACATGCGCAGCCCGTCGAGATCGAGCAGGCCAATGGTGATCAGATCGCCCGAATGCACCCGGTCATGATAGGAATAGGAGAGGCGCTGGACCTTGTCGTAGAAGGCCAGCCGCAATTCGTAGCCCACATGGTGGCCCACGCTTTCCGAGAAATAGTTCTGCACCAGGGTGAAGAGGCCGCGCGCCACCGAGACGCCAAGCAGCGTCAAGGCGGTCACCATCAGCGCCTCCTGCGCCCCCTCGCCGGCCACGCTCAGCACATTCTGCGCTTCGTCGATGGCGCGGCCGAGAAGACGCGGGATGGTCAATTGCAGCGTCGCTGCAATGATCGTGGCGCCAACGGCGAGGCTCGCCTGAAAGGGGTGGCGGAGGGAAAACAGGGTAATGCGCTTCAATGGCCCCATGCCCTTGCCGGCATGGGCTGCTGCAACATGGTCCCGAGCATCGCCGCGCGAACGCTCGCGGCCAGCCTTGAGGGTAATCAAGGAAGTATCCAGACGTCAGTTAAAGTGGGACCCGAAGGGGAGAGGCGGGAGGACCGTCAACGGGCCATCGGGCAAATCAAAAACTCGCGCCCACTATAAAAATCGGAATGCGCGTTCCATTCAAGATGCAATCTGCGCAAAAAATGCAACGTTACAAAGAAAGTGTGACATTGGCATGACCCCTTGCCGAAGCGGTGGTGGCCGAAGGGGCATGGAGAGCGCATCAGTGTGGCAGGAGATTGCCCATGCTGCCGCTGCTGACCGCTGCGCTTGTCGCCCTTTGCGTGTTCCTGACCTCGACGCTGTCGGGCGTGTTCGGCATGGCCGGCGGGCTGGTCTTGCTGGCGGTCCTGCTGGCCATGCTGCCGGTCGCCACCGCCATTGCGGTGCAGGGGGCCATCCAGATCGTCGCCAATGGCTCACGCGCCTGGTTTTCGCGCGAGCATATCGACTGGCGGGTGCTGGGTGTGATCTGCCTGGGGCTGGCTGCAGCGGCGCTGGCGCTCTACATCCTGCGCTACACACCCGACCTGGCGACCGTCTGCATCGCCATCGGCCTCATGCCGATCCTGGTGTGGATTCCCAAGCACTGGTTGGCGCTCGATGCCAGCAAGCCGCACCACGCCTTTCTCTGCGGGTTCCTGGGCGGGGGGCTGAACCTGGCCGTCGGCGCCTCCGGCCCGACCGTCGACATCTTCTTCATCCGCACGCTGATGGACCGGCGCAAGATCATTGCCACCAAGGCGGCGACACAGGTGATCTCGCATGCGGCCAAGGTGATGTTCTATGGCGGCCTGGCGACGGCCATGAGCGGCAATGACTGGTTGCTGGTGGTGATTGCCGCGCCCTTTGCGGTGGCGGGAACCAATCTCGGCTACCACATCTTGCAGCGCATGAGCGATGACGGCTTCCGCGCCTGGACCCGCTGGGTGGTGACCGGCATAGGCCTGTTCTATCTTGGGCGCGGCATCTTGCTTCTGGCGGGCGGCTAGCTCTATCTCTTTGTTTTGTCGCGCTTTCGAACCGCAAAAGTGGCGTCCACTTTTGCTGAAAGCGCTCCAGGAATTTCTGTGCCTGAAGTGAATGGTCCTTGGGTCAGGCCCGAGGACGGAACGCGGGGGGTTGAGCGTCCGCGCAGCCACCGAAGCCGGTTCCCACTTTTCCGGGCGATGCAAATCTGTTGAAGCATCGCCTTCGTCCGAAAACCGGTTCCCACTTTTTGGGGCGATGCAAATCTGTTGACGCATCGGCTTTCCCGGAAAACCGGTTCCCACTTTTCCGGGCGATGCTCTATGGTGCCCGGGGGAGACGACATGACACCTTTCGACAGCGTAACCGCACGCCTCATCCTGCTTCTGGCGGAAACCGGCTCGATTGGGCGCGCCGCAGAGCGGGAGGGCATCGCCTCCTCTGCGGTCAGCAGGCGGGTTTCGGATCTCGAAGGGCGGCTGGGCGTGGTGCTGTTCGACCGCTCCGCCCATGGGGTCAAGCTGACCAAGGCCGGCGAGGCTTATGCCGAAGGCTGCCGGACGGTTTTGCGCTCGATCGCCGACCTTGACGCCATCATGGATGATTTCGGTTCGGGCCATCGGGGCAGCCTCAGGCTGGCCTGCACCAGTTCGGCGCTGACCGGCCGGTTGCCGGAACTGCTCGCCAAGTTCGCCGCCAAATATCCGGGCATCGAGATCGCGATTTCCGAGATGGGCGCCGCCAAGGCGCTGCTGGCGCTCGATGAGGGACAGGCCGACATCGCCATCGTCTCGGACAATTACGATTTTTCCCGCTTTGAAATCCGGCCCTTCGAGGATGAACGGGTATGGGTGCTGGTGCCGCCCGAGCATGAACTGGCCGGCGCCATCGCGCCGCGCAAATCGGTCAGCTTCGCCACGGTGCTTCCGCATGCCATTGTGGGCATCCACCACGCGGGTTCGCTCGACCGCCTCTTGAGCGAGGCTGCCGAAAAGCAGGGAAAGAAGCTGACCGAGGCCTTGCGGGTCGAGAGTTTCCCGGCCCTGGTGCGCATGGTCGAGGCGGGCTTCGGCATCGGCTTCCTGCGCTCCACGAGCCTGCATCTGCTGGCGGGCACGGACCTGGTCTGCGCCCCCCTGGCCGAGCCATGGGCCATGCGGCAATTGCTGGTGGCCCGGCGCAAGTCCAGCCCCTTGTCGGCCGCCATGAAGAGCTTTGTGGCGCTCTGCGCCGAAACCTATCTTCCCTCGGCATAGGCCATTCTGCGCGCTTCGATCAGCGCCCCTGCCGCTGCGCCATTTCGGGATAGGCAACCACGCAGCCCCTGCCCTTGGCCTTGGCAGCATAGCAGGCCGCGTCGGCCTCACCCATGAAGCCGAGCGGGGAGGCAGGCGCGCCGGTGATCATCGTCACCCCCGCACTGGCACCGATGCGATAGCTGCGCCCCACCCAGGAAAATTCCAGCGCCCCAATGGCGCGAACAATCTTTTCGGCGACCCCGCGACCATTCTCGATACTGCAGTCCTCGAGGATCACCGCGAACTCGTCGCCACCGATGCGCGCCGCCATGTCGTGACTGCGGCACACGCCCCTGATGGTCTGGCCCACCTGGCGCAGCAAGGCGTCGCCTGCGGCATGGCCGGCCGTGTCGTTGACCGGCTTGAAGCGGTCCAGGTCGAGATAGATCAGGCAGTGCCGGCCGGAGCGATGACGGGCACCGGTGATGGCGTCGGAGAGGGCGCGCTCGAAGGCGGCGCGATTGGGCAGGCCGGTCAGGGCATCATGGGCCGCAGAATGGGCCAGCTGGCGCTGCAGCGCGCGGCTCTGCGTCACGTCCTGGAACACCAGCACGGCGCCGGTCAGCACACCGGCCTCGCCCAATACCGGGGAGGCGGTACAGCGAATGTCCCGCTGCGGGCCATCGAAGGCGCAGAGGACGCTGTCATCGTCCACGCGCACCTGGCTGGTCCTGTCGAGGCAGGCCCGGACCGGGCACGGCAGCGCGCCATTTCCGCTTTCGCTGCGCAGGCGGAAGACCTGGTCGACCGGGCGCCCGACCGCCTGGGCAGCGCTGAGACCCAGGAGCTTTTCCGCGGCTGGATTGATGAACACCACGCGGGCATCGAGATCGGTCGAGATCATGCCGTCGGCCATGGATTCCAGCGTCACGCGCAGCCGTTCCTTCTCGGCGGCCAGTTCCTGTTCCATGATCTTGAGGCGGGTGATGTCGGTATCGGTGCCGATGGTTCGGATGGGATTGCCGTCCTCGTCCCACTCCACGGGGCGGCCCCGGCTCAGGATCCAGACATAGCTGCCGTCGCGCTTGCGCTCGCGATATTCGAGGGCATCAAAATCGCTGTCGCCCTGGTCCTGCTTGTCGACATTGGCAAGGATATGCGGCCGGTCGTCCGGATGCACCCGTTCGAGCCATTGCTGGCGGTCGCCATCCACCACTTCGTCGGGCGGAATGCCGCGCATGAGGCGCCACATGCGCGAATAGAACATGGTGTCCTTGCGGATGTCGTGATCCCACACACCCTGCCGCGCGCTTTCGAGCGCAAAATTCCACCGGCTTTCCGAATAGGCCAGGGCCTCCTCGGCGCGCTTCTGCAATTCAATGCTGGTGAGCTGGACGATCAATTGCCGGGGGGCGCCGGGCGGGTCCTCCAGCAGCGTTGCTGCCACCATGACCCAGAGCAGGCTGCCATCGGCATGGCGCCAGCGATGTTCGCCGCGATAATGCCGGGTTTCGCCGCGCGCCAACCGATCGAAATGCAGCCAGGCCGCAGCGACATTCTCGCTGTCCACCAGGTCGAGAACGTTGAGGGCGAGATCATCGGTCCAGTGATAGCCCAGGAGCTCGCCAAAGGCGCGATTGGCGTAGCAGATCCGGCCGGTGAGATCGGCGACCACCATGCCCACAGGGGCCGCATCGAGCAGGCGTGCCAAAGCGGCACCGGCCCGCGGCAGGCGCGCCGGTCGTGTTGGGGCAAGGGGCTTCGGGGCCGTGCTCATCCGGACATGATCACCCGACCAGGCTTAACAACTGGCTTCGCGGCCATCACATTTTCGTCCTGCCGTGCCTAGGCCAGGCGTGACAGGATGAAATCCCGCTCTTGTGAGAGGCCATGCCATTCGGAGGGATGGTCGGCATCGAAGATCAACGTATAGGGACCTGTATAGCCGGCCTCCTCGGCGACGCCGACACAGAGGCCATAATCGGCTTCGTCCATCTGCCCGTCGGCAAAGCTGGCCTTGGCATGGCAGAGTTCGGCGCGCGGGAAGATCGACTTCAGCCCTTCATATTTGTCCGGCCCGGTCCAGTTGCCGAAATCGGCCAGGAGGCCCACCTGGCCGTCAAGCCGATCGAGTAGTTCATGCACGGCCGCCGGGGTGGAGAGCAGGTCGAACCAGTTTTCGGTAAAGAGCCTCAGCGGCGAGCCGGCATTGGCGGCCAGGAGAGTGCGGAAACCGGCGGCCGAGCGGGCGATGGTTTCCGGCGTCGGCTTCTGTTTGCCGGCGATGATGCGGGCGTTTTCGGCTCCCAGCGCGTTGGCGACATCCACCCAGCCGGCGATCCAGCGCGTATCGCGCTCGCCATGGACCGGGTCGGTCATGTCGCCATCGTCGATGAGCAGCGTCTGCAGCGTCACCCCCGATACGTGGAGCTGGTCGCGCAATTCGCCCAGATAGACCGGGTCACGGCTGCGCAGGTGGAAGGAGACGATTTCGAGCCGGTGATAGCCGTGATTGGCCAGCACCGAAGGCAAGCCGAGCAGGGATTCCTCGCCCTCACCGTAACGGTCATTGCCCTCGCCCACCGCATCGGTGGTCAGGTCGTGGGGATAGATCGTGCCCAGCAAATGGTGCAGCGACCAGGTGGATATTGCGATGCGCTGGTTTGGATCGGCCATTCGCGACTCCTCTTTTGGGGAGAGACTTCCACGCCAGCCAGAACCGCGCAAGGCGGGAGAATAATCGTTGACTTGACCATTGGGCTCGCGCCACCTGCCCGCTACAAAACGCAATGGGGGCATTGGCGATGCGTGAGAGCGGACAAGGGCGCGGCGTGGTCTATGCCGGCCGCGACAGGGCCTATTTCGACCGGCGAGGCCTAATGCGCCACGCCAATGCCTGGCACCTCTGGGCACTGGGTGTGGGCGCCGTCATTTCGGGGCATTTTTCCGGCTGGAACGGCGGCCTGCTGCAGGGCGGCTGGGGCGGCATGCTGGTGGCGACCCTGATCATCGGGCTGATGTATCTGGGCCTGACCTTCGCCATTGCCGAAATGAGCCCGGCCCTGCCCCATACCGGGGGCGCCTATTCCTTCGCCCGCACCGCCATGGGCCCCTGGGGCGGGTTCCTGACCGGCCTCACCGAGAATGTCGAATATGTGCTGGCGCCCGCCGTCATCGCCTTCTTCATCGGCACCTATATGACCGGCATCTTCGAGACGCCCGAAGCCTGGCAGCCGGCCTGGTGGGTGGGGTGCTATGTGCTGTTCGTGGGGCTCAATATCTGGGGCGTGGCGCTGAGCTTCCGTGTCACCCTGCTGGTCACGCTACTGGCCCTGGCGTGTCTGGTCGTCTTCTGGATCTCCGCCCTGCCCCATATCGACTTCATGCGCTTCGCGCTCGATGTCGGGCCGGGCGGCACCAGACTGCCCGAAGGCAATGGCCCGTTTCTGCCCAATGGGGTCATGGGCATCTTCACGGCCATGCCCTTTGCGGTGTGGCTGTTCCTGGCCATCGAGCAATTGCCGCTGGCGGCCGAAGAAAGCATGGACCCCAAGCGCGACATGCCGCGCGGCATCCTGCTGGGGTTCCTCACCCTCTCGGTATCGGCGCTGGCGGTGTTGACGCTCAATCCCTCGGTGGCGGGCGTCGGCTCGTTTGCGCTGAGCGGGTCGGGCGAGCCGCTGCTGGACGGGTTCCGGGCCATCTATGGCGATGGGCTGGCCAAGGTGCTGGCCCTGGTGGCGGTGCTGGGGCTCGTCGCCTCGTTCCACACCGTGGTCTTCGCGCAGGGACGGCAGATCTTCTCGCTGAGCCGGGCCGGCTACTTCCCCACCTTTCTCTCGCTCACCCATGACCGGCGCCGCACCCCCCATCTGGCCATGGTGTTCGGCGCCATTGTGGGGCTGGTGGTGCTCACGGCCATCTGGCTCTTCGCCGGGGAGGAAAATCGCGGCTCGCTGATCGGCTTCACCCTGCTCAATATGGCCGTGTTCGGGGCAATGCTGAGCTACATCATGCAATCGATCAGCTTCATCCTGCTCCGACGCAAACTGCCCGATATCGAGCGGCCATTCCGCAACCCGCTGGGCGTGCCGGGTGCGGTGGCGACGATCATGATCGCCAGTGTGACGCTGTGGTTCCAGGTCACGGGCGATCCGACCTATCGCGCCGGGATCATCGGGGTGGCGCTGTGGTTTGCGGTCTGCGTGGGCTATTTCGCCCTTATCGGGCGGCACCACCTGATCCTTTCACCGGAAGAGGAATTCGCGCTCGAGCACGGGAGCGGCGGGAAGCGCTAGAGCGTTTTCAGCAAAAGTGGACACCACTTTTGCGGTTCGAAAGCGCGACCAAACAAGAATAGAGCTCCCATTCTGATGCAATCAGAATGGGAAATGCGCTAGTCCACCCGGCCGCGGGCGGCGACCGTCAGGGTTTCCACCAGTTCCCCATCGCGGATCAGGTTGACCCTGTCGAACAGGTTGGTCACCGGGCAGCAGTGATTGGGGATGATGCGGATGACATCGCCGATCCTGGGTTTCGTCGCGCAGGCCGAGACGTCGAGCGTCCCGTGTTCCTCGCTGAGGCCGGTGACCTTGGCGTCGGGAAACTCGACGACATGACCATGACCGATGAGCCCAAGCAGGTCGCTGGTCAGCGCCTTGGAGCCGGCATCGATGATGGCGCGGTTCTCGGTGGGCCGGGACACCACCGTGGCCAGCACGGTCAGGGCGCAATCGTCGAAGCTGGCGGCGCCGGCGGCGACCTGGGAGCGGTCCATATAGATATAGGTGCCGGGCCGGTATTCGGTGGCGACGCGGGCGGCCTCGTCCATGTGCCAGATGTCGGGCGTGCCCCCGGTGGTGATGGCGGGCAGGTCAATACCGGCAGCGGAAAAGGCCGATCTGGCATTGGTCAGCCATTGGGCCGCCTCATGATATTTGCCGGCGGCCGGATAGGTCATGAGGCCGGCAAAGGCGAGACCGGGCGCCGCGATGATGGCGCGGGCCAGCGCAACGGCCGCTTCGGGCGATTGCACGCCGCAGCGGCCCATGCCGGTGTCACATTCGACAAAGACGCCGAGCGGGTGATCCGGATCGGTGAAGGTCGTGGCAAGGCCGGCCACACAGTCGGCGCTGTCGGCCACGGTGCGGATGGTCACCCGCTCATGCAGGGCCTTGAGGCGCTTCAGCTTGGCCGCGCCGATGATGTTGAACGTCAAAAGCAGGTCATTGAGACCGGCGTCGGCCATGACCTCGGCTTCGCCGAGCTTCTGCACGGTGATGCCGACGGCCCCCAGTTCCACCTGCCGCCGGGCGAAATAGGGGAGCTTGTGGGTCTTGATGTGGGGCCGCAGCGCAATGCCGGCCTTGTCGGCACCGTCCTGGGCCTTTCTGAGATTGGCTTCGGCGCGATCGAGATCGATCAGTACGGCTGGGGTGTCGAGTTCGGAAAAATGGGTCATTTGGCCCTCAGGACTTCGTTGACGAAGCGCAGATTGCCCGCGGTGAGGCCGGCATCGACGGGAATGGTCACGCCGGTAATGCCCGAGGCGGCATCGGAGGCCAGGAACAAGGCAGCATTGGCCACTTCCTGCGGGCTGACCATGCGCCCCAGCGGGTAATGCGGCAGGACATTGTCGAGCAGGTTCGGATTGGCGGCGAGGCGATGGTCCCACGCCGGGGTGCGCACCGAGCCGGGCGCCACCACATTGGCGCGGACGCCTTCACCGCCACGCTCGACGGCAATGGCCTTGGCATAGGCGATCAGCCCCGCCTTGGCCGCCGAATAGGCCGGATTGCCGAAATGCTGGAGGGCATTGACCGAGGAGATGAACACCACATTGCCAGAACCGCGTTTCGCCATGGCCTCGATGATCGGATCGGTCAGCGCATAGGCGCCGTTGAGATTGATGGCCATTTCGCTGGCCCAGACCGCATCATCGAGCTGGCCCAGATGTTCGGCGCGGGTGAAGCCGGCATTGGCGATGACCGCATCGACGGCGCCATTGGCGGCGATATCGGCCAGAATTGCGGCCCGGGTGGCCGCCGCATCGGCCTGGTCGAAGATGACGCTGCGGGTGAGCGGCAGGCCTTCGAGCATGGCCGGATCGCGATCGGCCCCGACGACTTGGGCGCCTGCGGCGTGAAAGCTCTCGACAAGCGTACGGCCAATGCCGCCACCGGCGCCGGAGATGAGGACGGTCTTGCCGTCCAGACGAAAGGGGGAATTGGTCATTGCTCGTTCATCCTGCACAATCGAACCCCCACCCTTGCCCCCCACAAGGAGGAGGGAGACGATGAACACCGGCCCTTGATCCTGCGCCTCCCTCCCCTTGATGGGGAGGGAATGAGGGTGGGGTGAGGCCGGGTGCACCAGCCCTAGGGTCCCTTATAGGCCACGCATTCGATCTCGACCTTGCAGTCGACCATCATGTGGCTCTGCACGCAGGCGCGGGCCGGCGGGTGCTCGCCGAAATAGGACTTGTAGACGGCATTGAAGCTCCAGAAGTCACGCGGGTCGTCGAGCCAGACCCCGCAGCGCACCACATGTTCGAGCCCGTAGCCGGCCTCTTCGAGGATGGCGATGAGGTTCTTGATGGTCAGATGCGTCTGCTCGATGATGCCGGTGCCGACGATCTCGCCGTCCTTCATGGCCACCTGGCCCGACACATAGAGCCAGCCGCCGGCCTCGACCGCACGAGCGAAGGGCAGGTTCTGGCCACCGGCCCCGGACTTTTCCGCACCATAGCGCTTGATCGGCATTCTGCTCTCCTTTGATGAAATTGAATTTCGTTACCAGCGCTGTTTATAGCGCGATTTCCAGATTTTTGGGACAATCTCCACGCCAGAATGTAAATTTCTTACGTGAATAGCGGCTCGCCATGGTGTAGCCTGCGATCCAACTCCCTATTTGTATCCCGTTTCAGCCGGAAATCAGTCCCTTGCGCCTTTTCACCGCCGCCCTCGCCACCGAGACCAATACCTTTTCTCCCATTGCGATCGACAAGCGGGCATTTGAGGCCTCGCTGCACGCCAAGCCGGGGCAACATCCGGTGACGCCGACATTGTGCACGGCCCCCATCACGGTGGGGCGCGAGGTCTGTGCCCGTGAGGGCTGGACGCTGATCGAAGGCACGGCCAGCTGGGCCGACCCGGCGGGCCTGGTGGCCCAGGCGACCTATGAGGAATTGCGGGACGAGATCATCGGCCAATTGCATGCGGCCATGCCGGTCGACGGGGTGGTGCTGGGCCTGCATGGCGCCATGGTGGCGCAGGGCTATGACGATCCCGAGGGGGATCTGCTGACCCGTATCCGCGCCATTGTCGGTCCGGACGTGCTGGTCTGCGCCGAACTCGATCCGCATAGCCACCTCACCGCCAAACGCGCCGCGGCCGCGGATTTCTTCGTCTACTTCAAGGAGTTCCCGCATACAGACTTCGTCGACCGGGCGCGTGACCTGTGGTCCATCGCCGTGCGGACGCTCAAGGGCGAGATCCAGCCCGTGATGAGCATATTCGATTGCCGGATGATCGACGTCTTCCCCACCTCCAAGCAGCCCATGCGCGGCTTTGTCGACGGGCTGACGGCGCTCGAACAATCCGAGCCGGGGCTGCTCTCGCTCTCGGTGGTGCACGGCTTCATGGCCGGGGACGTGCCGGAAATGGGCACCAAGCTGGTCGCCATCACTGACGGCCAGCCGGAAATGGGCGCGGCGCTGGCCGAAAAACTGGGCCGGGAGCTGTTTGCCATGCGCGGCACCTTCATGGTCAGCCAGGTGGACGAGAAGACCGCCGTGGACGCGGCCCTTGCCGCGCCGAAGGGGCCGGTGGTGATCGCCGATGTCTGGGACAATCCGGGCGGCGGCACGGCGGGTGATGCCACGGTGATCCTCAGCGAGCTGATTGCGCGCGGCGTCACCGATGTGGCCGTCGGCACCATCTGGGACCCGATTGCCGTGCAGATCTGCTTTGCCGCCGGAGAAGGCGCGGTCGTCCCGCTGCGCTTCGGCGCCAAGTCGGCGCCGCATACCGGCCTGCCGGTGGATGCGCGGGTGACGGTGAAGCGCCTGGTGCGCAATGCGGAGATGAAGTTCGGCGACAGCTTCGCGCCCTTCGGCGACGCGGCCTGGATCCACTTTGACGGGATCGACGTGATCCTCAATTCCACCCGCGCCCAGAGCTTTGACCCCAGCCTGTTCTCCGCGCTGGGCATCGAGCCGACCTCGCGGAAAATCCTGCTGATCAAGTCGACCAATCATTTCTACGACTCGTTTTCCAGGATCGCTTCCGAGATCGTCTACTGTTCGGCCGGCAAGCCCTATCCCAACCGCCCGGCGGAGACTGACTATCGCAAGGCACGGCGCGATATCTGGCCGATGGTGGAGAATCCTTGGCTTTGAGCCGTGCCGGAGGCAAATCCGCTCCGGTGGAGCGGATTTAGGCGAGAAGGCCATGAGAGCTATGCTCGAGTGGCGGGTACCAGTTCACCCCACCCTAGCTCTGCTACGGACCTGCGGTCCGAGCGACGCTACCCTCCCCATCTAGGGGAGGGAGACGCACCGCACGAGCTAAGAGTTACTCCGCAGCCCAGTGACCGTACATGATCGGCATGAGACCAACCATGGACTTGAAGCGCTCCCAGCTCTTGCGCTCGGGCAGGGTCCAGCCGGCTTCGGCGATGGCCGAGAGGCGCGGGAAGACCAGGCGGTCGAAAATGGCGCGGTCGGTCATGCTCTCGGACCAGATGCAGCTCTGGATGCCCTTGAGGTGCTTGAGGCCCTGTTCGGAAAAGCCGGCGCGGGCTTCGAACTCATAGGTTTCCTGCGGGCCGGACCAGCCGGCCCAGCCGGCGCCCGGCTCGGACCAGGAGACGCCATTGGCCATGTCGAGATAGTAGCGCTGGCCGGGCGAGACGACGATGTCGAAGCCGCGTTCGGCGAGCGCCGCGTTGATCTCCACATTGCGCCAGCCGATGACATAGGAACTGGCCTTGTCGACGGCATCGCCATGGGCCGCCTCTTCCCAGCCGCCGGTAATGGCGCCCTTGGACGTGATATAGGCATGGACGCGCTTGATGAACTCGGCCTGGAGGATGGCCGTGGGCGAGCCCTCGATCTCGTCGGCGCCGTGGTGATTGCCGAGCTGGTTGAACTGGGCCTCGTGCTTGGCCCGCATGGCGGGGCCGGCCAGCTTTTCGAGCATGTCGAGCGCCAGGGGCGAACCGGACCAGGCCGCCAGCGGCACTTCATCGGCGCCGAGATGGAAGATGCCGGCGGGGAACAGCTCCAGCGTCTCGTCGATCACCTTTTCAACGAAGGCATAGACCGGCTCATGCGCGGGGTTGAGGCTGTTATTGGGGAAGCCCTGGACCGACTGGTACTCGCCCTTTTCATTGGGGTCGCGCAGTTCGGGCAGCGCCTGCAGGGCCGCATAGAAATGGCCCGGCATGTCGATTTCGGGAATGACGGCGATGGCCAGGTCATCGGCCAGGGCGACGATCTCGCGCACCGCGGCCTTGCTGTAATAGCCGCCTGTCGGCTGCGGGCCGGAGCCGAGCAGCGGCGGCAGCGCCTTGCCGTGGCCGCGCCAGGCAGCGATTTCGGTGAGGGCGGGATAGGCGTCGATTTCGAGGCGCCAGGCCTCGTCCTCGGTCAGGTGCCAGTGGAACTTGTTCATCTTGTTCCAGGCCATGATGCGGATGAGCCGGCTGACTTCGGCGCCGGTATAGAATTGGCGGGCCACGTCGAGATGGCTGCCACGGAACTCGAAGCCCGGCTCGTCCCTGATGGTCCCGGCGGTGGGGAAGAGGAAGGTCGACGGATATTGGCGCGCGCCGCGCAGCATGTGCCCGAGGGTCACCAGGCCATAGAAGAGGCCTTGCCTTGTGGTGGCGGAGACCGTGGCACTGTTCTCCGCAAAGGCGATTTCATAGGCCTCGGCGCCAAGGCCTGCCTTTTCCACCACATGCACCGGCATGCCGGCTTCCGAGGCGGGGCGGACGATGGCTTCGACCGGGAAGAGTTCGGCGGTGAGATCGGCGAAGGCGTCGGCGGCGCGGATAGCCAGGTCGCCCACGGGCTTGAGGTCAAAGCCGACCGGGGCAATGCGGCTGCCCTTGGTGTCGACATGGCGGGGCCAGGGGATGATGGAATGGGGCGCGGGCGCCTTGGCCGGAACCGGGAAGCGCGCCGCCCCCTTGAGCAGCGGCGAATTTTGGCCCTTGCCCTTGGTCGGAGCGGTGGGGATGGCGACAATCTCGCCGCCCTCGAGCACCACATAGGCCGAATTGGCGCCATCGCTCCAATGACGAAGGCCATAGGACAGGCCCCGCGCCGTCGCCGTCCAGGTCTCGCCCGGCTGCAGCACGAAACCGTCGGGCGGGGCGATCAGCGTGTGGTTGGAGAGGCGCTTCAAAAGCTTGCCGTTCTCCAGCGTGGCGTGCGGGTCGATCCGCGCCGGGCCGGAAAAGCCGAGCTGGAAATTGGAGACGGGCGCGTCGGCATTATTGGTCAGCTCGATGCCATAGCCGAGCGGCTCGCTGTCGGTGGCCGGAGACCAGGTGGTGACGAGGGAAAACGACATGATGAGAGTCCTTGCAAAACAGGCAATGCGAAAGGGGCCAAAGCGCAGGGCGCGCGCCGGGCTACTCCCTCCCCCTTGCGGGGAGGGTTGGGGTGGGGGGCCTCATGGGCAGGGTTTGCGTGGCGCACCCCCACCCATCCTCCCCCGTCAAGGGGGAGGAGCAATATCGAGTTCGCACGAGCGTCGGGACCAAACTAATCCCCCAGCGGCTGGGCGTCGTCGCCATCGCGATTGACGACGAGCTGGTGCTTGATGCGGCGCATGCTGGCGACGGCCGAGGCGCCGAGGCGCGCGGCAATGGTCTGGCTGAGAATGTCCACCGTGGCGAGAAAGGCATAGCGGCCGGGTGTCGGGCGCAGGATGTCCTGGTTTTCGCGCCACAGCACAGGCAGCAGGATGTCGGCCTGCTCGGCCATCATCGAGCCGGGGCGGGTGACCACGATGCGGGTCATGCCGTATTCACCGGCCACGCCCAGCGCCTTGACCAGCGGCAGATTGTTGCCCGACAGCGAATAAGCGATGATCACGGTGCCGGCAGGTGCGGAGGCTGCCCGCATCATCTGCACCTGGTGGTCGGTGGAGGCGGTGACCTTGAGGCCCAGCCGGAAGAAGCGCGCCTCGGTCTCATTGGCCATCATCGAGGAGGAGCCGCCCGAGCCGAAACTCAGCACGAAACTCGACTTGACCAGCGATTCCGCCGCGCGCTCGATGGCGTCGAAATCGAGGCTGTCAAAGGCGTCGTAGATAGTGGACTGAATGCCGTTGACCACGCCCTGGGCGATCTCGCGCACGCTCGATGGTCCCGAGGCCGGCGCGAAATAGCGCTGCCCGACGAAGCGGGACTGGGCCAGGCGCACCTTGAAATCGGCATAGCTGTCGCAACCGAGACGCCGGCAGAAGCGGGTGACGGTCGGGGGTGACACGTCGGCCTGTGCGGCCAGGTCGACAATGCTCATCTTGAGCACGCTGTCGACATCGGCCAGCACGATCTCCGTCAGAGCCCGCTCGGAGCGCGTGAACGCGTCCTTTTCGGTCTGCAGCAGGCCTACGATATCCAGCATCGTGCGTCCCTCTCAGCCGGCGCGGCTCAGGCGTTTGCGGGAGACAGGCTTGCCCCGAAATCCCGCAGCGCCGCCCCCCGAAGCCCTAGTACACGGCCATGCCCTTGGCGTCGAACAGATGCACCTGGGCGATGTCGAAGCCCACGCGGATCGTCTTGCCGTCCTCGAGGTCCGGATTGCCCTCGAACAGGCCGATGAAGTTCTCGCCACCGGGCAGCGTCGAATAGGAAATGGTGTGGATGCCCAGATGCTCGACGATATTGGGGGTGGTCTCGATGGTGAACTGGCCCTGGGCGAGCGCGAGGTGTTCGGGGCGGATGCCCAGGGTCACGTCCTGTCCCGCCACGGCGGTATTGGTGCGCGGCAGCTCGATCACGCCCAGGCTTCCCAGGTCGACCGTTACGGTGGTGCCATTGGCGGCACGCACCTTGCCATTGATGAAGTTCATCTTGGGCGAGCCGATAAAGCCGGCGACAAAGAGATTGTCGGGCTTGTGGTAGAGCTGCAGGGGCGAGCCGACCTGGCTGATTTCCCCGGCATTGAGCACCACGATCTTGTCGGCCATGGTCATGGCCTCGATCTGGTCGTGGGTCACGTAGATCATGGTCGAACCGAGGCGCTTGTGCAGCTCCATCAATTCGATGCGCATTTCCGAGCGCAGTGCCGCATCCAGATTGGAGAGCGGCTCGTCGAAGAGGAAAATCTTGGGCTGGCGCACGATGGCGCGGCCGATGGCGACGCGCTGGCGCTGGCCACCGGACAACTGGCCGGGGCGATGCTGCAAACGGCTCTCGAGCTGGAGCACCTTGGCGGCGGCCTGGACGCGATTGTCGACTTCGGCCTGGGGGAGTTTTTCCACGCGCAGGGGGAAGGCGATGTTTTCATAGACGGTCATATGCGGGTAGAGCGCATAGGACTGGAACACCATGGCGATGCCGCGCTGGACGGGCGGCAGGTCGTTGACGATATTGCCGCCAATCTCGATCTGGCCGGCGCTGACGTCCTCGAGCCCGGCGATCATGCGCAGCAGGGTGGACTTGCCGCACCCCGAAGGGCCGACAAAGACAACGAACTCACCTTCGCTGACGTCCAGGTCGATGCCCTTGATGATGCGGGCTTCGTTGAAGGACTTTTCGAGGCGCTTGAGGCTCAGCTGCGACATTGTTTGCGGCTCCGCAGAGAATGGGAGGGATGCCGCCGCCCCGAAGGGCGACGGCGGCAGGTCGGGAGGGACCCTTACTTGTACTGCTCGAGTTCGGCAGCGGCCTTTTCCAGGGCAGCCTGGGGTTCGGCAGCGCCGGTCACGACCGACTGGACCATTTCGATCATGGTGTTCTGCAGGCCGATATAGTCGGTGAACAGCGGCTCGGGGCCACCAAACTCGATACCGTCCAGGAACGGCTTCCAGTAGGGGGTCTCGGCAACCAGCTCATCGGAGTGGATCGGGCGCAGCGGGGTCAGGCCCTGGGCCATTTCGGCATCCCACTGGCGTTCGCCATCGGTGATGTACTTGGCCAGGCTAATGGCCTGCTCTTCAACGCCGGTGCCCTTGAACACGGCCAGGGCGTCGGTGATCAGCAGGGTGCCGGGACCCTTGGCATCCGGACCGAGCGGCAGCGGGGCAACACCCCAGTTCATGCCGGCTTCCTCGGCGCGCAGGGCCGCACCGACCGAGGCTTCGATCATGGCAACGCCACCGTCGAGCCAGATGGCGCGGACTTCGTTCTGCTCGTAGGCGGTCGGGCCTTCTTCCGAGTAGGGGATGATGTCGCGCAGGGCGGTGAGGGCCGCCAGGACCTGCGGGGAGTTCAGCGTGATATTGCCATCAGCATCGATCACCAGGCCGTCATTGGTGTAAACCCAATGGAGGAACTGGTGCATGGTGTTGTCGAAGGTCTTGGCAACAGCACCATAGCCGGCGGCATCGGTGTTCTCGGTGATCTGCTTGGCGAAAGCGATCTTTTCTTCCCAGGTCTTGGGCGGGGTGTCTGGATCAAGGCCGGCTTCCTCGAACAGGTCCTTGTTCCAGAACAGGGCCTTGGTCGAGAACGCCACCGGAACGCCCCACTGGGTGCCGTCGAAGGTGACGGTATCGGGCACGTAATTGTAGTAGGCGGCCTTTTCCTCATCGGTCATCGGCACCGGAACGATCAGGTCGTTCTGGGCGAACTGCTTGAGGGTACGCGAGCCGACATAGGCCAGGGCGACCGGGGTGCCGGCAGCGGCCAGCGTGGTCACCTTGTCCTGGCACTGGCCCCAGCCCACGATCTCGGGCACGACCTTGTAACCGGGATTGGCAGCTTCCCACTCGGCGAAGTAGTCGGCATAGCCGGCGGTCAGTTCGTCACCGCAGTTGATGAAGGTGATTTCCTTGTCCTGGGCAAAAGCCGCCGGGGCAGCGCCGGCCAGAGCCAGCATGGACACGGCCATCAAACCGATTGTCTTTTTCACTTGGTAGTCTCCCTTGATTGTGGGCCCCTCGGCCCTTTCCGGAGGCCGCCCGGAGTTTGCTTGAAACGCCGGGACGATCTCCAAACTCGTTGTCTGTTACTGTTTCACGGCACCGGCGGTCAGACCGGCGACGAGGTAGCGCTGCAGGAACACGATGACGATCATGACCGGCAGGATGCCGACGAAGGACGCCGCCATCAGCTCGTTCCAGACCACTTCCTGCTTGCCGAAGAAGGCGAACAGCCCGATCGGCAGCGGCATGAACTCGGTCTTTGAGTTGAAGGTCAGCGCAAAGATGAACTGCTGGGCGTAGGCGCCGATGAAGGTCATGATGGCGACCACTACGATGCCCGGCATGGCCAGCGGCAGGATGACCCGGCGCAGGGTATAGAGGCGTGATGCGCCGTCGACCCAGGCGGCCTCGTCCAGCTCGCGGGGGATGCGCATCATATAGGTGCGCAGCAGCCAGACGGACGAGGGAATAAGGAAGGCGGCGCCGGGCACGATCATGGCCCAATAGGTGTTGAGCAGGCCCATGGTCCGCATCAGGCGGAACAGCGGGATCAGCAGCACGGCGCCGGAGAACATGTTCACCGCGAGGAACCCGGCCAGCATCAGCCCGGCGCCGGCGAAGCTGAAGCGGGCGAAGGCATAGGCCGCCGGCACCACGATGGCGACGACGATCAGCGTCACCACGGTGGAGATGAAGAAGGAATTGAAGATGTGCATGCCCAGCATGGGGACCGAGGTCCACATGTTGAAATAGGCGTCGAAAGAGCCGTTCTTGGGAATGAAGCTGTAGGGCGTCGAAAACAGCTGCGCCAGCGGCTTGAGCGAGACCAGGAAGCCTTCAATGAAGGGCGCCAGCACGAAGAACAGGAAGACGGCAATGCCCAGATAGAGCCCCACCACCTCGTACCACTTGTAGCGGTCGATCATCGGGCGGGAGGCGGACCAGAGGCCGCGGCGGGCCTTGGCCTGGGGCGTGACGCTGGCCTTGCTGTCAGCGGCGGCGACTTCGGTGGAACGGGCGACGTCGCTCATTTGGCTTCTCCCTGCTGGAGCTTGCGGACGGCGCGGAAGTAGACGATGCAGAACATGGTCACGAAGATGGAGATGACCACGGCGCGGGCGGCGCCTTCACCGTATTTCCGGGAGCCCATGGCGGTCTTGTAGGTGTCGATGATCATCGTGGTGGTCGAGCCGGACGGACCGCCCTGGGTGAGGATCCAGATGATGTCGAAGGAATTGAAGGTGGCGATGAGCGAGAGCAGGCTCATGGTGATGATCGCCGGCACCATCAGCGGCAGGGTGATGCGGCGCAGGCGGTAGAAGCGGCCCGCCCCGTCGGTCCAGGCGGCCTCGTGCAGGTCCCGGGGGATCGACTGCATGGCGGCCAGGAAATAGATGGTGACCATGGGCACGCCGATCCACACGTCGGTGACGATGGTCGCCCAGAAGGCGGTGTCGCCATAGGCCAGCCAGGCAACCGGCCCGTCGATGATGCCGAAGTTCTGCAACAGGCCCGAGATCATCCCGAACTGGCCGTTATACATCCAGCCCCACATGAAGATGCCGATGGCCATGGGCACGATCCAGGGCGGCATGGTGAGGATGCGGAAGACCATCTGGCCGGGGATGGCAGCATTGAGCAGCACCGCGCCGCACATGCCGATGATCATCTTTATGGAGACCGAGAAGAAGGTCCAGATGAAGGTGCGGATGATGACTTCGGTGAAATTGCCGGCGCCGAAGATGCGCTGGTAATTGGCCCAGCCGACAAAATCATAGCCGGGCCGCAGGGAGGCATTGGTGAAGGAGAGAATGATCGTGTCGACCAGCGGGTAGGCCACGATGGTCAGGATATAGATCAGTGCCGGAGCCAGCAGGGCGAGGGCGAAGAGGGTGGCGCTTCTGGTGCTGGTCATCGGCTGTCTCCTCAGTGCCCGCGGCCAAGGGCAGCATCGAAGCGCTGCCAGATGGGGGTCATGTCGATCACGGACTTGGTGCGCATCGCCTCGTCCATGGAGAGAGCCAGAAGGCCCGCCTCCAATGCATCGGTTACCGAGACAGGCAGCGGCACCCCGTCGAGCACGTGCTTGAGGATATCCTCGGCCATCTGCTCGTCGGCGCCATAGTGCTGGCTGAGCTCGGAGGTCTGGTAGGTCTTGTCCTCGAGCCGGTCGGAAGTGCGCGCGTCGGTGACCTTGAAATAGTTGCGGATGAAGTCGCCTTCCGCCATGCCCTTGGCGCCGATCACCGCGAAGCGGCGGAAATCGTCGGGCACGTTCATATTGGTGTGGAAGGTCAGCGCCGCACCGTTTTCGTACTGCACGATGGCGGTCTGGAAATCGATGATGTCGCCGTCGCTGTCGAAGACCTTGTCGCTGCCCTGCCAGCCGGACGGCTTGCGGTGATAGACATTGAGGTCGTTGACGCCGGCGCCCTGGGGGGCGTTTTCCGGGGTGAAGCTCTTGCGCCCGCCGAAGCTGGCAACGAAACGCGGCCGGCAGCCCATGACGCCATTATAGAGATCGAGGTCGTGGCAGCATTTTTCGAGCATGAAGCTGCCCGAATATTGCTGGTAGCGGCGCCAGTCGCGCATGAAGAAGGCGCCATGATAGGGCGGGATGGTCTCGGACGCCTCGATCGAGGTGATGTCGCCCAGCTTGCCCTCGGCCTGCGCCTTGCGCAGATCGACATAGAGCGGGGCATAGCGCAGCACCAGCCCGACCATGACATTGTCCGAGCCGTATTTGCCGATCAGTTCGGCCAGCGCCATGGTGTCTTCCACCGAGGTCACCACCGGCTTCTCGGCAAAGATCTTCATGCCGCGCTCGAGGCCGATGCGAATGTGCTCGAGATGGAGGTGGTTGGGCGAGCCGACCATGAGCAGGTCGAGATTGCCCTCGTCGATCATCTGCTCGAGGCTGTCATAGGACTTACCGACCGAGACACCATGCTCGGTCGCATAGGCCAGGCCGGCCGGCGCCGGGTCCACATAGCCAACGATCTCGAAATCGCCCCGCGCCACGGAAAACACTCGGGCCAGATACCCAAGACGATAGCCAAGGCCGATAATGCCTACCCGCATAACCCTGCCGTTCCCTGTTCTTATTAATTCCGCCGGTCTCTTGCGGACCGGTGTCGTTTGTGTAAACGATTTTCAAGACTAGGCGCCTTCTCAACGCAATGTCAACACACATTCGACGCCAATACAATACCAATTTAAGCCACCCCATGAATCTGCCCAAACGCGCGGCACTTTGCTGTATTTCTAAGCGTTTGAGGGCGACATTGGAGCGCAAGGGGTGTGGACAAAACACCGGATTGGGCGCAGCATGTCGCAATTGGTATCCATGTGGCCTCTTTCAGGAGACGGCATGGTGATGGCAAGTGTGAAAATTTGAAACAGAATGGTGAACGTGCCTCAACACGTCACTTATTCAACAAGAGACCAGAGATGAGCCTTTCGACCAACCCCTTTCCCGACGATGCCGACCGTTCGGCCATCTGGACCATGCTCGTGCCGCGGGACATCAAGGCCTATGTCAATGCCGACTGGTCGATGGTGGCAGACGATTTCGTGGCGGGTGATTTCATGGGGATCAACGGCAACGGGAAGGATAATCCCGATGGCTGGACCATCAGTTTCCCGACCCTCGCCGAATATCGCGACGAATGGCTGCGCCAGGCGCATGAGGGGCAGAAGACCGAATATGCCGAGGATGTCGAGGCGGGCATTCACCGTGCCACCAGCCTCACCGAAATCGAGATCAGCGGCGAACGGGCCGTGGCGCACAAGAAATTCAACGGTGAGATCAAGAAGGCCGATGGTGGCGTGGACCGGCTCAACTGGCAGACGCTCTATTTCTGCCGCAAGGTTGCGGGGCAGTGGAAGCTGACCGGGTTCGTCGGCTACCTGCCGTTTCCGATGGGCTCGGCATCGTCCCGGTAGGGCAAATCGCTCCAGTGGAGCGATTTGAGATGACGAGGCCATGAGAGCTACGCTCGGCCCCCTCATCCGCCCTTCGGGCACCTTCTCCCACAAGGGGAGAAGGGAGACACAGAGTTCAAAAGACCACCGGCACCCCCCTCTCCCCTTATGGGAGAGGGTGGATCGGCCAAAGGCCGAGACGGGTGAGGGGTCTCTTTCCCCAGCGAGATGCAGCTTCATGTCCTTCCTCTCTCCCCAGCGCCTGGTCATGCTGGTTTTCTTTCTCCAGCCCGTGGCCTTCGGGTCCTGGCTGCCGCGCATTCCCGAAGTGCAGTCCGCCATGGGCCTGGGGCCTGCAGCGTTGGCGCTGGCATTGCTCGGCATGCCGGTGGGAACCTTGCTGACGCTGCCCTTTGCCGGCCCGCTGGTGGGCCGGATCGGCGCCCGCAGCGCCATCATCACCGGTTTCGTCCTCTATTCGCTCGCTGCCAGCCTGCCGGTGCTCGCGCCCGATCCCATCCTGCTCTTTGTTGCCCTGATGCTGGCGGGCTCGTCGATCTCGTTTGTCGAACTGGGCCTCAATGTGCAGGCGGACCTGGTGGAAAAATCCACCGGCAAGCTGATCATGAACACCTCGCACGGGTGCTGGTCGCTCGGCATCATGGTGGGGAGCCTTGTCGGCTCGGGCTTTGCCGCTGCCGGCATCGCCCCCGCCATCGCCGTGCCACTGCTGGCGGCCATCGTCCTGCCTGTGGCCCTGGCAGCCGGCATCGCCCTGCCCCGTCTCCATGACGCCGCGCCACAGGGGGAAACCCAGCGCTCCGCCTGGTCGCTGCCGAGCCCGGCATTGATCGGGGTCTGCCTCTTCGTTTTCGGCATCACCATGACCGAGGGCGCCATGGCCGACTGGTCGGCCATATTCCTGCGCGATGCCTTGAGCGCCGAAGGGGGGCTGGTGGGCCTCGGCTATTCGGTCTTTGCCTTCATGGTGGCCGCCGGACGCTTTGGCGGCGATTTCCTCAAGCGGCGGCTGGGCAGCGTCAACACCGCCCGGCTCTGCGGCGCGCTGGCGGTATTGGGCGCGGCATTGCTGTTCCTGGCGCCAAGCGTCGAACTGGCGCTGATCGGCTTCGGCACGATCGGGGTGGGCGTCTCGGTGGGCTTCCCGCTGGCCGTGACGGCCGCAGCCGGTATCGGCGACCGCGCCGCCTCGGCCAATGTGGCCGTGCTCTCCTTCGTGGCACTGACCGGCTTTCTCATCGGCCCACCGCTGATCGGCTTCGTCGCCGAGCACAGCGATATCCGCCTCGGGATCGCCTGCGTCATCCCCATGCTGGTCGTCAGCCTGTTCCTCACTGGTCGCCTCAAGCCGCGGCCGGTGAAAACTGCCCATAACCCCGAAGCCGAAATTCCCGGAGTGCTCTAGTGAAGATCGCCGTTGCCGGGCTGCATACCGAATGCAGCACCTATAATCCTGTCATCGCCCGCGAAGCCGATTTCCGGGCGTTGCGCGGCCCCGCCATGCTCAAGGACCAGTATTTCGACTTCCTGACGCATTTTCCGGCCGAGTTCGTCACCCTTCTCCATGCCCGCGCCATTGCCGGCGGGCCGGTGGAGCGGGCACTCTATGAGCGCTGGAAGAGTGAAATTCTCGATGGGCTGAGGGCCGCCCTGCCGCTCGATGGGGTGTATCTGGCCATGCATGGCGCCATGTTCGTCGAGGGCCTGTTCGATGCCGAGGGCGATTTCATTTCGGCGGTCCGCGAGGTGGTCGGGCCCGATGTGCTGATCTCGGCCAGCTATGACCTTCATGGCAATATTTCCCAGCGCATCGTGGATGGGCTGGACATGTTCTCCACCTATCGCACCGCGCCCCATATCGATGTGCAGGACACCATGCGCCGCGCCGTCACCATGCTGGTGCGGGCGCTGAGGACCGGCGTGAAGCCGGTACTCGCCTGGGCGCCGGTGCCGGTGCTGCTGCCGGGCGAGCGCACCTCCACGCAGGATGAACCGGCGCGCACGTTCTACACCCAGCTCCATGAGATCGAGGAGCCGACCGGCATCTGGGATGCGAGCTTCCAGGTCGGCTATGTCTGGGCCGACGAGCCGCGCGCCACCGCCTGCGCCGTGGTGACAGGAACGGACCGCGCGGCCATCGCCAAGGCCGCCACCCATCTGGCGCAGAACTATTGGGACATCCGCGAGGGCTTCGTCTTCGGCATGGAGACCGGCTCGATCGAGGAATGCGTGGATCGCGCCGTCGCCAGCAAGACCCATCCGGTGGTGCTGGCCGAATCGGGAGACAACCCCACCGGCGGCGGTGTCGGTGATCGCGCCGAGGTACTGGCGGCGCTGATGGCGAAAGATGCGCAGGGCGTGATCTTTGCCGGCATTGCCGACAAGGCCGCCACCGATACCGCCTATGCGGCGGGCGTCGGTGCCCGAGTGCAACTGCATATCGGGGCGAGCCTTGATCCCTCAAGCACGCCAGTCGATGCCGAGGCCGAGGTGCGGTTTCTTCTTGAGACTGATCAAGAGCGCCTGCGCGAAGCCGTGGTGCGGATCGGGGGCATCGAGCTGGTGCTCACTGCCCGTCGCCGGCCGTTCCACAATATTGCGGACTTCACCAAGCTCGGGCTCGATCCGCATGGGGCAAAAATCATCGCCGTGAAATCGGGTTACCTCTCGCCCGAACTGGGACCCATTGCCAATCCGGGCATCATGGCGCTGTCACCGGGCGTGGTTGACCAGTTCGTGGAGCGCACGGAGCGAAAACACACGCCGCGCCCGAGCTTTCCGTTTGATCGGGATTTTGAGTTTGTGCCGGTGGTGAAGTGGTCGGCAAGGGCCGAATAGCCTAAGAGCGTTCAGGCATGGGAGGTGTCTGAATGAAGCACACGGATAGCCTGCTGGTCGCGATTGCAGCGGCCTTGGAGAAGCTGGAGCAGAGTGGCGATATTATTCTCGCCACTCAGACGTCCAAAATTGCTGCTCAGTTGCACGATTCCATAAAACACCAGTTGCCGTATTTGCATTTGACGACGGACGAGTGCGGTGCAGCAGGATCCCTGATTTTGCATGCCGTTGAGGACAAGCGCTTCTTTGATTGGGAGATGCCCATCCTTGTGGGCGGATCAGCCGAAAAATTCAGGGTAATCGGCAGCAAGCTCATGGGTCGAAATCCAGATACTGCAATCTGACACGATCGAGGGGCCGAGCAGAAGCCTTCCCCCTTCACTCGCTTTCGTTTAATCACCAAACGAAAGGGAGCGCGCCGAAATGACCCCAACCATGCGACAGGCGAAGATCGTCGAACTGGCGCGCCAGCAGGGCGAGGTCAGCGTCGAGGAGCTGGTCGCCGCTTTCGACGTCACGCCGCAGACCATCCGCAAGGATCTCAATGTTCTCTGCGACCGCGGCGCGCTGAAACGCACCCATGGCGGGGCGATGCACCCTTCAGGCGTGGAAAATGTCGAATATGAAGCGCGCCGCCAGATCGCCCCTGCGGAAAAGCGCGCCATCGGCCGGGCGGCCGCGGCGCTGATCCCCGATCACGCATCGCTTTTCATCAATATCGGCACCACCACCGAGGCCGTCAGCCAGGCGCTCATCGAGCATCGCGGGCTGATGGTCATCACCAACAACATCAATGTCGCCAATCATCTGCGCGTCGTGCCCTCGATCGAGGTCGTCATCGCCGGCGGGGTGGTGCGCCCCAGCGATGGCGGCATTGTGGGCGAGGCGGCGGTGGATTTCATCCGCCAGTTCAAGGTGGATTTTGCCGTGATCGGCGTTTCGGCCATCGACCCGGATGGGGCGCTCCTGGATTTCGATTATCGCGAAGTGAAAGTGGCGCAGGCGATCATCGCCAATGCGCGCCACGTCATCGTGGTGGCAGACGCGACCAAGTTTACCCGCACGGCGCCGGTGCGGATCGGTCATCTCGGCCAGGCCCACAGTTTCATTACGGACATCTGCCGAGCGGATTCCATCCGCCAAATCTGTGCAGATGCCAATATTGCTTTGATCGAAACAGGCTTGGCCTGATTTTCCGGGACATTTCATGACCACTCCACTTGCCGAACTCGCCGCACGCCTGATTGCGGCCCATGATGGTGGGCCGCTCGTGGACGGCAGCGCCGAAACGCTGGCGCCGGCCGATCTCGACGGCGTCTATGCCCTGCAGGATGAAATCATCGCCCAGATCGGCGAAGTCGGCGGCTGGAAGGTCGCGGCGGGCCTGGGTGATCCGCCGCTCTGCGCGCCCATTCCGGCCAATCGCTTCTTTGCCGGCGCCGACCTGCTCAATGGCCAGCGGCATCGCTTCATCATTGCGGAAATCGAGATAGCCGTGCGGCTGGGCCGCGACCTACCGGCCGGTGCTACACCGGACATGGTCGAGGCCGCCATTGCGGGCCTGCATACGGCCATCGAACTGGTCGGCAATCCCTTCGTCGATCGCGACGCGACGCCGCGCAATCTGCAGTTGGGGGATTTGCAGAGCAATGGGGCGGTGCTGGTCGGCAAGGCACTGGATCGGACGATTACCGCCGGCCTCGACACGCTGCCCGTTGCCCTCGAACTGGACGGCAAGCCCGTTCATGCGGCGGAAAAAGGCGCCAGCTGGGCCGACATCCTGGGGGCCATCGCCTGGCTGTCGGGCCATGCCGCCGAGCGCGGCCTGCCGCTCCAGTCCGGCCAGGTGATCATCACCGGCGCGCGGGCCCTTGCTCCACTCAACGGCGCCGGCCTGATCGAGGGCATTGTGGGCGAGTGGGGGCGGGTGACCGGCGGGATCTAGGGGACGCCAGTCAATCACCC
Organism: Devosia salina; assembly: GCF_019504385.1. NCBI lineage: Bacteria > Pseudomonadati > Pseudomonadota > Alphaproteobacteria > Hyphomicrobiales > Devosiaceae > Devosia > Devosia salina. The sequence goes on along the minus strand of NZ_CP080590.1, from coordinate 224,018 downwards.
CTCGGCCATCCTTAGGGTGGATGAGGGGCGCGGCTAACCCCTGAATTCATTCTCCGCGATGGAGGCCGGCTTCATCTCAATGGAAAAGCCCGGGCTCTCGGGCGGCATATAGGCCGCGCCCTCAATCACGCAGGGATCGAGGAAATGCTCGTGCAGGTGATCGACATATTCGATCACGCGTCCCTCCCTGGTGCCCGACACGGCCAGATAGTCGATCATGGACAGGTGCTGCACATATTCGCAGAGGCCTACCCCCCCGGCATGGGGCCAGACAGGCTTGCCATATTTGGCCGCCATCAGCAGTACCGAAAGGACTTCGTTGAGGCCACCGATGCGGCAGGCATCGATCTGCACCACGTCGATGGCGTCGCGGGTAATGAACTGCTTGAAGAGGATGCGGTTCTGGCACATCTCGCCGGTGGCCACCTTGACCGGGGCCACGGCCTCGCGAATCTTGCGGTGCCCCTCCACGTCGTCGGGACTGGTGGGTTCCTCGATGAAGAACGGGTTGAAGCGCTTGAGCGCATTGACCCAGTCGATCGCCTGATCGACTTCCCAGACCTGGTTGGCATCGATCATCAGGTAGCGGTCCGGGCCCATGATGGCGCGGACGATTTCGAGGCGGCGGATATCGTCGTTGAGATCGCGGCCGACCTTCATCTTGATATGGGTGAACCCGCTCTCGACCGCCTCGGTGGCGAGGCGGGTGAGTTTTTCGTTGGAATAGCCCAGCCAGCCGGCCGAGGTGGTGTAGCAGGGATAGCCTTCCGCCCGGAGCCGGGCGATGCGCTCGGCCTTGCCCGGTTCGGCGGCCTTGAAAATGGCCAGCGCTTCCTCGGGCGTGATCGCGTCGGTCAGATAGCGGAAGTCGATGATGGAAACGAGCTGTTCGGGGCTCATTTCAGCGACATAGAGCCAGACCGGCTTGTTGGCCCGCTTGGCAAGGAGATCCCAGACCGCATTGACCACGGCGCCGGTGGCGAGGTGCATGGCGCCCTTGTCCGGTCCGATCCAGCGCAGCTGGCTGTCGCCGGTCACATGCCGCCAGAAGCGGCCCGGATCGGCTTCGATCCAGTCGAGGTCGAGGCCGGTAACGCGATCGGTCAGCGCCTTGATGGCCGCAACCACCACCTCATTGCCGCGGCCAATGGTAAAGGTGAGGCCATGACCTTCCAGGTCGCCATCGGTGCCGAGGATGACATAGGCGGCCGAGTAGTCGGGATCGGGATTCATCGCGTCCGAGCCGTCAAGCGACTGGGACGTCGGGAACCGCAGGTCGTGGGTGGTGAGCGAGGTGATCTTGGCCATTTGTCCATGCTCCGGGGCCGGAGGTCGTGTCGATTTTCGGCTCAGGCTGAGCCGAGAATGTCGGTTCTCGAGAACCGGAGCGCAGCGTACGTTTATGTACGTGAGCACCGGAAGCGGAGAGAACTGGCGTTTGCAGGCCAGCCTCAGCCGAAAGGCGACGCCACCTAAGCCGTCCAGCCGCCATCGATGATATGCACCTGCCCGGTCGTATAGGTGGCGCCGGCGAGGTAAACTGCGAGGTCCGCCACCTCGTCGGGCCGGGCAATGCGGCCGATGGGCTGGCGGGCGATGAAGGCCTTGCGCGCCGCTTCGACGTCACCCGTTGCGGCCCAGCGCTGGTGCAGGCTGGGACTATCCACCGTGCCGGGGCAGATGGCGTTCACGCGGATATTGGACGTGGTGTAGTCGGCGGCGATGGATTTGGTGAGGCCCACCACGGCGGCCTTGGAGATGGTGTAGGCGGCACGATTGGGTACGCCTTTGATCGAGGAGGCCACCGTCGCCATGTTGATGATGGCACCGTCCTTGCGCTCGAGCATCTGCGGCAGCACCGCCCTGATGGTCCTGATCTGCGCCTTGACGTTGAGATCGAGCGCAAAGTCGAGGTCGGTGTCGCTCATCTCGAGCAGCGTGCCCGAATGCACCACGCCGGCGCAGTTGAACAGCACGTCGATATGGCCGATCTCGGCTACGGCCGCCTTGACCGCCACGTCGGACAAGACGTCGAGCACGCGGGTGGTCACATTGGACGTTCCATCCAGTTCGGCCAGCAGCGGCGCATTGATATCGGTGGCAATCACCCTGGCCCCGGCCCGGGCGAAGGCCTCGACCGAGGCCCGGCCGATACCCTGCGCGGCGGCGGTGATGAGAACGATCTTTCCGGTGAGGTCGGTCATGGTCAGTCCTGAACGGGGGTGGGCCGGGCGGCCGTTGGGAGAACCGCCCGGCCCGGAGGAAATCAATCGTAGAGAACGGCGGCGATCTTGGGATCGTCCATATTGGTGTTGTCGTAGTAATAGAAGCCGGTGTCGATGATCTTGGGCAGTTCTTCACCCTTGAGCGCGCTGACGGCGGCCTTGACGGTCTCATAGCCGATGCCGACCGGGTTCTGGGTGATGGCGCCGGCGATGACGCCGCTTTGGATGAAGGCCTTCTGGGCGGCCCCGGAATCGTAGCCGATGACGACGATATCGCTGCCCAGCTCCTGCTTGCCATTGGCTACGCCGAGAACCGAACCTTCATTGGCGCCGAAAATGCCCTTGAGGTCGGGATTGGCCAGCAGGATCGACTTGGTGATTTCGGTCGACTGCAACTGGTCACCACCACCATACTGCACCGAGACGATCTCGATATTGGGATAGGCTTCCTTGACGCGGTTGGAGAAGCCCTCGACGCGATCGATGCCGGTGCGGCTGGTCTGGTCATGGGCGACGATCGCCACCTTGCCCTCGCCGCCAATCAGTTCGGCCATCTTGTCGGCGGCCAGCGCGGCGGCCGCCACGTTGTCGGTGGTGGCAGTGGTCAGCGGGATGTCGCTGTCGACGCCGCTATCGAAGGCGATCACCGGGATACCGGCATCCTGGGCCTGCTGCAGCAGCGGGGTGGCGGCCTGACTGTCGAGCGCGGCAAAGCCGATAGCATCGGGCTGGCGCGACAGGGCGGCGGCCAGCATGTCCATCTGCCGGTCGACCTGGCTTTCGGTTTCCGGACCTTCGAAGGTCACGGTCACGCCCAGATCGGCGGCGGCCTGGTCGGCACCGGCCTTCACGGCCTGCCAGAACTGGTGCTGGAAGCCCTTCGAGATCAGGGCGATGTCATAATTGTCCTGGGCCATTGCGGGGCCGCTGGCGGCCAGCATGGCCGCGGCGCCGAGGGCACCGAGCAGGGTACGGCGGTTGAGCATTTTCAGTCCTCCCAAATGCTGCGTGTCGATGTGGGGCATTGCACTTGCCTCTTGTTGGCGCGGATGCGCTGTGGATGGCCGGCGCCTAAAGTTTGCGGCGCCGCAGTATGTCGGCATAGACGGCCAGGATGATGATGGTGCCGGTCACCACCGTCTGCCATTCCTGGGCCACCGAAAGAATGCGCAGGCCATTGGCCAGCACGGAGATGATGAGCGCCCCGATCAGCGTGCCGAGCACGGTGCCACGACCGCCCGAGAGCGAGGTGCCGCCAATGACCACGGCCGCGATGGCCTCCAGTTCATAGCCCTGACCCAGGGCGGGCTGTGCGGAGTTGAGGCGGCTGGCGATGAGCAGGCCGGCAATGCCACAGATCGAGCCGGCGGTGGCGTAGACCGCGATTTTCCAGCGATCGACATTGACACCCGAAAGCCGCACCGCCTCCTCATTGGAGCCCAGGGCGAAGGTGTAGCGCCCGAGCGCGGTCTTGCCGAGAATGAAGGCGGCGAGCAGCGCCACGGCGAACAGGATCAGTACGCCATTGGGGATGGGCAGGCCCGGCACCATGGTGCCGATCACCGAGCCCAGGGAAATCTGGCTGAAGCCGGGCGTGTCGTTGAAATAGATCGGCCGCGTGCCGGAGATGACCAGCGAAAGGCCCTTGAGGATCAGCATCATGCCCAGGGTGGCGATGAAGGGCGGCACCTTGAGCTTGGCGATGACCGTGCCCGAGATCAGCCCGCTCGTGGTGCCGGCCAGGATGGCCCCGAGAATGCCCAGTGGCAGCGGCAGGCCCCAATAGGTCAGCACCACCCCGGCGATCACCGCGCAGAAGGTCATCAGCGTGCCGACGCTGAGGTCGATGCCACCGGTGATGATGACGAGCGTGGCGGCAATGGCGAGCACGCCATTGACGGAGGTGGCCTGCAGGATAGCCAGGATGTTCTGGGTCTGCATGAAATTTGGCGAGGCCAGCGAGAACACCACGACCAGCGCCAGGAGGCCCGAAAAAGCCAGCAGGCGATGGAAGGCACCGGTAATGCGAATGCCGGATTTCCCGGCGGGGGCTGCGGTGTCGGTCATGGGTTTTCTCCGGTCGTGGGAGCAGTGACCCCCCACCCTTGGTCCCTCCCCACAAGGGGGAGGGAGACGATGAACATTGGCGCCGGAACCTGCGCCTCCCTCCCCTTGATGGGGAGGGAATGAAGGTGGGGTGACGCCGCGCTGGCGAACCGGCAACGCCTATCCCGCATGGCGCACCTCCACATCCGGCGCCATGGCGGCTTCGCGCATGGTGGCCAGGTGCATGATCTCCTCCTGGCTAGATCCGCCGGGCAGGATGCCGGTCAGGCGCCCCTCGCACATCACCGCAATGCGATGGGAGAGGCGCAGGATTTCGGGCAGTTCGGACGAGATGACGATAATCGCCTTGCCCTGGGCGGCGAGATTGTTGAGCAGCTTGTAAATCTCGGACTTGGCGCCGACATCGATGCCGCGGGTCGGCTCGTCGAAGATCAGGATGTCGCAATCGCGCAGCAGCCATTTGGCGATGACCACCTTCTGCTGGTTGCCGCCAGACAGAAGTCGCGCCTCCTGGGTGTCGCTGGGCGTCTTGATGGCGAGCTGGCGGATATGCTCCTTCGCGGCCTTTTCCATGCCCGCTTCGTCGAGCACGCCGATGGGCCCGGTGAACCGGTCGAGGCTGGCCAGGGCGATGTTGTTGCGCACGTCGAGGCCGGTCGCGAGGCCGAAGAGCTTGCGGTCTTCGGAGAGGTAGCCGATGCCCTTGGCGACCGCATCGCGCGGCGTGGAGATGCCGACGCGCTGGCCATGGACCCAGATTTCGCCGCTTTCGCGCCGGTCGGCCCCGAAAATGGCGCGGGCAACTTCAGTGCGCCCGGCGCCCATCAGCCCGGCAAAGCCGAGAATTTCCCCCTGGCGCACCGCAAAGCTGACATCGCGGATTTCGCGGCCGCGATTGAGGTGCTTGACCTCAAGCGCCACCGGGGCATTGGCGGTGTTGGGAATGGTCAGCGCCTGATTGGAAAGGGTACGCCCCACCATCATCGAGATAATGGTTTCGATGGGCGTTTCGGCGGCGGGCACGGTGCCGACATATTCCCCGTCGCGCATCACCGTCACCCGGTCGGAGATGCGTTTGATCTCGTCCATCTTGTGGCTGATATAGACCACGCCGACGCCTTCGGCCTTGAGCCGGTTGATGATGGCAAAGAGCTCGGCGATCTCGGCATCGTTGAGCGCGGCGGTCGGCTCATCCATGATCAGCACGCGCGAGCGGTAGGAGAGCGCCTTGGCAATCTCCACCATCTGCTGCTTGGCAATGGTCAGGCTCTCGACCGGCACGGTGGGCTCGAGCCGCAAATTCATCGAGGCGAAAATGGCAGCCGCGTCGCGATTGAGCTGGGCCTCGTCGAGCAGGCCGAACCGGCGCGGCTCGCGCCCGATGAAGATATTCTGCGCCGCCGTCAGGTCGCGCATCAGCGCCAGTTCCTGGTGGATGATGGAAATGCCGGCGTCCTGGGCCTGGCGCGGCGAGGTGATCTCCACCGGCCGCCCATCGAGCTTCACTTCGCCGGCGTCGCGGGCATAGACGCCTGAAAGCACCTTCATCAGCGTCGACTTGCCGGCGCCGTTCTCCCCCATCAAGGCATGCACTTCGCCCGGCAGCAGTTCGAACCGCGCCTGGGACAGGGCCCGCACGCCTGGAAAATTCTTGTCGATGCCGGTCATCTCGACCAGCGGGATCACGGGCGAAGCGGACGGCGCCGCGCCGGACATCACTCCTGCCATGTTTCCCTCCTCCCAAAGCGACGGTTCGATCTTGGCGTCGAACCTGCGCGCTGGGTGGCAGCTAATGGCAAGTCAGTCAGGCTGTCAAGTGGTCAGACCAGTGGACAGAAGCGCAACGCGCGGGTAAGAGAGGACAAGGGGAGCCCCAATGAAGCTGCAAGCCGTATCCAACCGCAAACTCTATATCCAGATCGCCGACCAGATCAGGGACCAGATCCTGCAGGGCGCGGTCGAACCGGGGCGGCAACTGCCCTCGGAACGCGACCTGGCGACCGATCTGGGGGTATCGCGCCCGACCGTGCGCGAGGCGCTGATTGCACTCGAAGTCGCCGGACTGGTGGAAGTGCGCGTGGGCGTCGGCGCCTTCGTGAAGCGGCGGGAGGACGGCCGTCTGACCCTGCCCGAGCTCAGCTCCTCGCCCCTGGAAGTCACCGCAGTACGCCGGCTGCTCGAACCGGAAGCCGCGGCGCTGGCCAGCCAGAACATCTCGCCAGAGAGTACGGCCCGGCTCGCCGAGACCCTGCGCAAGATGCGGGCCGAAACGGCAGCCGGGCAATGGTCCTTTGATACCGATCGCATCCTGCACATGACGCTGGCCGATGCCTGCGGCAATGCGGTGCTGCGCGAATTGCTGGACGGATTGTGGAAAGCGCGCGGCGACGAGGTCGATACCCGTTTCCACCAGCATCTGCTCGAGGTCGGCGAGGTACGCGCCGATATCCTGGCCGATCATGAGGCGATTGTCGCCGCCGTGGTCAGCGGCAATGCCGAAGCCGCCCGCACCGCCATGGCGCGACACCTGCAATTCGTATCCGACGCCATGCTCCAGGCCTGGGAGTGATCAGGCCAGCGCCGCCTTCAACGCCGCCACGGCGTCGCGGCTGGTCGCCCTCCGGTCGGGGCTGACAAAGCCCAGCCGCACCGCTGCTTCGCTGTCCGGCCGGGCGGGACGCCCACAGGCCCCATGTACCGCCGCCAGTGGCACGCGATCGAGAATGCCGCGCACCGATCCGGCATTGACCCCGGACCCGGCCATCACCGTCAACCGCCCATCGGCAATCTCGTGGGCCCGGACAATGTCGGCAATCCCCTCGGGGGCAGTGCGCGCCCGGCCGGCGGTGAGGATGGTGTCGAAGCCAATGGCCACCGCCTGCTCGACCGCCTCGGCAAGATCGGGGACCAGATCAAAGGCACGATGGAGGGTCTTGCCCATCTCGCCGGCGGCATCGACGAGCCGTTCGAGCGTCTCGACGTCGAGCCGCCCGTCGGGCAGGCTGGCGCCCAGAACCACGCCCGCAAGCCCCGCTTGGCGCGCCGCCGCGATATCGCCCAGCATGGCCTTGACATCGCCCTGATCGAAGACGAAGTCGCCTGCCCGCGGGCGGATCATGGCGCGCACCGGCACGGGCGCATTGGTTGCCAGCGCCATCAACCCCGGCATGGGCGTCAGGCCACCCAGTTCCAGCACCGAACAGAGTTCGACGCGGTCGGCGCCGCCGGCAATGGCGGCCCGGAACCCGGCGGCATCGTCGACGCAGATTTCGAGCAGGGTCATGCCGCGCCCTCCGACCAGGCCAGGCTCGCCGCGCCGATCAATCCGGCATCGACGGTCAGCCTGGCTGGGACCACCAGCGGACGCGCGATCCGGCGCAGGATGCGCCCGCGCACCGCCTCGTCGAGCCGGGCGATCAGGGCGTGGGCATTGCCCATGCCGCCCCCCACAGGGACGATATCTGGACCGATGATGTTCACGGCCAGCGCCAGGGGCAGCGCCACCAGCTCGACATAGGCGTCCACGGTCTGGCTTGCGCCGGTCTCGCCCCGCTCCCAGGCAGCGACGATCTCCGTGCTGGGCAGGTCGACCCCATGCAAGTGCCGGTGCAGCCGCTCGATGCCGCGCGCGCCGCCCACCGTGTCCACACAGCCCGACAGGCCACAGCCGCAGGCGAAATGCGGCACGGCGAAGGGCGGCACGCTGAGCGCGGTGGCAACGATGGTGCCGTGCCCCCATTCCCCCGAAAGGCCGCCACCGCCCCGGAACAGGCGACCATCGGCAACAATGCCACCGCCCACCCCCGTGCCTAATATGGCGCCGAAGACCACGCGATGCCCCTGCCCGGCCCCGGCAAAGGCCTCGGCCAGGGCAAAGCAGTCCGCGTCGTTGGCCACCAGCACCGGACGGCCCAGGATGGCGCCCAGCTCCGCCGCGAGCGGGCGGCCATCGATACAGGCAATATTGGCGACCGTGGTCACCCCGCTCTCCGGGTCGACCACGCCGGTGACCGATATCGAGACGGGGCTGCCCGCCGGCGCACCGCCCCGGGCAACCAGGTCTGCGATGACTCTGGCGAAGGCATCGAAATCGTCGCGCGGCGTCGGCACCCGTCCAATGGGCGTAACCGCATTGGGGCCGGTGGCGGTGGCGGCCTTGATGGTGGTGCCGCCGATATCGAAACAGGTGATCATTATGCTGGCCCTTCCGGCCGGCATTTAACGCATGAAGCAGAGTGCTGGGAACCGCTATTGCGCGCCCTTCTCCCGCAAAAATGGATCGCGGATTGCTCCAGGGGCGAGGCGCCGCATGCCCTAGCGCGCAGCGGTGATCTCGATCTGGTCGAGCAATCTGATCCCCAGGCGCAGGCTGGCTCCGGCGCTCACCAGTAGGGGCGGCAGGGTCAGCCATTCGAGCGTCCAGGCGGCGCCGGAGCGCTCGTTCTCATGCACCAGCGCCTGGTTGAGCGTCCCCGAGAGCCCGGCACAATGACGCGCCAGTGCCACCAACACCTCGGCATTGACCGGGTTGGACTTGTGCGCCATGGCCGAGGAGCCGCCACCCCCGGCGAGCCGGACGGCGCCGACCTCGTTCTGCGCCAGGAGCGTCACATCCATCCCCACCTTGCCCAGCGATCCGGCGATCAGCGCGAGCAGATTGCCCAGGGCCACGATGGGATCGCGCTGGGCCTGCCAGGGCGTGGCCAGGCCAAGGTCGAGGCGTTTCGCCATGGCTGCGGCAATGGCGTCGCCATGGCCTTCGAAACTGCCGCGATCCCCCACCGGGCCGCCGAGCTGGATGACCAGCAGGCTCCGCCGCATGGCGATGAGGTCGCGCAGATGTCGCTGCAACGGTTCGGCCCAGCTCGCGAGCTTGGCGCCCCAGGTGGTGGGCAGCGCCACCTGCATGCGGGTGTGGGCCATGAGTTCGATCGGGCCGCATTCGGCCCTGAGGGCACCGAGGCGGTCGATCGCCGTCGACAGCCGCGTCTCGTAGAGATCGAAGACCCGCGCCAGTTGCAGCATCAGCGCGGTATCGATGACGTCCTGGCTGGTGGCGCCCTTGTGGAGCGCCTGGCGATGCGGCTCGGCGACCCGGCTTCTCAGCTGTTTCACCAGCGCCGGCACGACCACGCCGTCCTGCGCCATGCCGGCCTCGAGCCCGGCCCAGTCCGGCGCGAAGCCATCGATGGCCGCGCCGATAGCGCCGGCGGCGGCAACGCTGATCCAGCCAGCTTCAGCGCTGGCCTCGGCCAAGGCGCGCTCAAAGGCCAGCATGGCATCGAGCTGCGCCTGGTCGGACAGCAGCGCTTCGCTTTCGGGATCACCAGCAATGGCGGAGAGGAGGGTCATGCACTATTCCTAGCGAGCTGCGGCGTGCGTCGCCATCCCCACCGCACGCCAATCCCGAACTCTTGGCTCCCCCTTCTGCCCTTGTGGGAGAAGGTGCCCGAAGGGCGGATGAGGGGTGGAGAAACGCGCGTGCCCTCCAGATTGGTTGAGTTCGTTCCCCTCATCCGTCTTGCGCTACGCGCAATCCACCTTCTCCCACAGGGGGAGAAGGGAAGACGGTATCCCTCACATATCGAAGAACACGGTTTCCTTCTCGCCCTGCAGATGGACGTCGAGCGTATAGGTCGATCCCTCGCGCTGGGCGATCAGGGTGTCGCGGCGACGCTTGTCCATGATCTTGTTGAGCACGAAATCGGTCGCATTGGCCTCGGCCTCATCGGCGAAATAGAGCCGGGTCTGCAGCCCTATATTGATGCCGCGGGCGACGATCCAGAGCGCGATATGGGGCGCCATGAGCTTGCCATCGGGTCCGGGCACGCGGCCGGGCTTGATGGTCTCGAAGGTGGCAGCACCCGCTTCGCTCAGCGGCTGACGGCCCCAGCCGGTAAAGGCCGGCGCGGCATTGGAGCCGGGCGTGGTGGGGCCGACGAAATTGCCCTTGGCATCGGCCTGCCAGATTTCCACGACACCATCGAACAGCGGGACACCGGCGCCATCGAACACGCGGACGGCGACATTGATGCGCTCACCCTCGACATCGCCATGGATCATGGTCTTGCCCAAATCGGCGTCGATCGCCCCGGTGATGCCGCAGAAATTGGGCGTCATGCCAATATGGACATAGGGGCCGGCGGTCTGGGACGGGGTTTCCTTGAGCGTCGGGACAGGATGCAACATCAGTTCCCCTCCAGCTTGTTTTCGAACATGGTCGAGCGACGCCCGCGCAGCACGATATCGAAGCGATAGCACAGCGCGTCCATGGGCGTGGTGTTGAGCCGGTCGAGCCGGGCGATGAGCTGGTCGATGGCCGCCTTGTCCGGAATGGTCGAGACGATCGGGCACTGCCAGATCATCGGGTCGCCCTCGAAATACATCTGGGTGATCAGGCGCTGCGCGAAGGCATGGCCGAAGACCGAGAAATGGATATGGGCCGGGCGCCAGTCATTGCCGGTATTGGGCCAGGGATAGGCGCCGGGCTTGATGGTGCGGAAGTGATAAAAGCCGTTCGCGTCGGTGATCGAGCGGCCAAAGCCGCCGAAATTGGGGTCCAGCGCGGCGAGATAGCCTTCCTTCTTGTGGCGGTAGCGGCCGCCGGCATTGGCCTGCCAGTATTCGACCAGCGTATTGGGTACGGGGCGCGCATTTTCGTCCAGCACCTGGCCATAGACCACCATGCGCTGGCCGATGGCGTCGGTGCCATCCTGGCTGAAATTGCGGATGAGGTCATTGTCGAGGGGCCCGAGCTTTTCGTGGCCGAAGGTGGGCCCGGTCATTTCCGACTTGGTGGGCCCGAGCGAGAGGAGGCTGTGCCTGGGCGCGCGGAAGGTGGTCGACTTGTAGCCCGGCGTGTCGGCGGGCGGATGCCAGTCACGGTCGCGCTGGAACAGCATGCCGTCGGCCCCTGGTAGAATGATGCCGCTCATTGGGCTGCCTCCTGACGTTTGGCCAATTCGTGCTTTGCGATCCTGAAGGCGCTGTTGGCGGCCGGCACGCCGGCATAGACCGCCACGTGCAACAACAGCTCCTTGATATCCGCTTCGGTGGCGCCGGTATTGACCGTGGCGCGCACATGCATGGCGAATTCCTCTTCGTGGCCGAGCCCGGCCAGAAGGGCCAGGGTGATCATCGAGCGTTCACGCCGGGTGAGGCCCGGACGCGACCACACCGAACCCCAGGCGCCCTCGGTGATGAAGGACTGGAAGTCGGCATCGAAATCGGTCGTGCGCCGGGTGGCGCCGTCCACATGGCTGTCCCCCAGCACCGAGCGGCGCGTTGCCATGCCGCGATCGAACAGTGACGTGTCAGCCATGGCCGACCTCCTTGAGAAAATCGCCGATCCGGCCGGCCAGCAGGTCCGGCTGCTCGATAGACGGGATGTGGCCGGTTGCGGCCAATATGTCGAGCCGGGCACCGGGAATGGCCAGGCAATTGCGCACCAAATCGACCGGCGCGGCCAAATCCGCATCGCCCGCCACCACCAGGGTGGGCGCCGCAATGGCCGCGATTGCATCGGTCAGGTCGGTGTCGCGCAGGGTGGCGCAAGTGTTGGCATAGCCGTGCGGATCGGTGCGCAGGAAGAGGTTGCGCCAGCCGGCCAGTTCGACCGGACGGTCGGCGCGAAAACCGGGGCTGAACCAGCGCTCCATGATGGCATCGGCCAGGGGCGCCAGTCCCCGGGTCCGCGCTGTGTCGATGCGGGCTTCCCACATGGCGGCATCGCCCATGCGCGGCGCCGTGCAGCACAGCACCAGGCCCGCCACCCGTTCCGGCGCGCGCAGGGCAAACCCCTGGGCGATGATGCCGCCAACCGAAACGCCAACCAGCACGGCCCGGTCCAGTTCGGCCGCGTCGAGCAGGCCCTCGAGATCATCGAGATGATCGTCCAGACTGTACTCGCCCGCTGGCGCATCGCTGATCCCGTGTCCGCGCTTGTCATAGGAGAGGCATCGGTAGCGGCCCGCGAGTTGCTCGATCACGGTATCCCAGATGCGCGCATCGGTCCCCAGCGAATTGACGAAGACCAGTGCCGGAGCGCCCTTGGGTCCGTGCAGCCGGTAGTGCAGCAATGTGCCGTTGATGCGGGCAAAATTCATGGTGTCCTCTCCGGCCGATTTAAGGGGCTGGCGCGGGGGCTGTAAAATGATATGTCTCGGACATTCCATAATCCATGGGTTATAAGCCTGCGGCATGAACCGCTGATTTCTGCTCGAATTGCCCGAAAGCGATAACCGCAAACGCCATGTCAAAGCGCATCATCGACCCCAGAATCCGGCTCCGCCACATTGCGTGCTTCCTTGAGGTGGCGCGCCTGCGATCCATGGCGGGCGCTGCCGACGCGCTCAATATCAGCCAGCCGGCCGCCACCAAGACGGTCCAGGAACTCGAAGCCCTTTTGGGCGGGCAATTGTTCGACCGCAGCCGCCGCCGTCTGGCGCTGACGGCTTTCGGCGAGGTGTTCTTCCGCTATGCCTCGACCAGTCTTGCCGCCCTCCGCCAAGGGATCGATGCGGCGCGCGGCACGCATGATGCGGCCATGGTGCGGGTGGGGGCGCTGCCCACCGTCTCGGCGCGCATCCTGCCCGATGCGGTGCGCAGCTTCACCCAGGACAATTCCGGCGTCACCACCCGCATCATCACCGGCCCCAATGGCTTCCTGCTCTCGCTGTTGCGCACGGGCGATGTCGACATCGTCATCGGCCGCATGGCCGAGCCCAATGCCATGGTCGGCCTCAGCTTCGAGCATCTCTATTCGGAACGCGTGGTGCTGGCCGTGCGCCCCGGCCATCCGGTGCTCGACGAGCCCGAGTTCAGCCTGCGCCTCATCGAGGGCTATCAGACGCTGATGCCGACCCCGGATTCGGTGATCCGCCCCGTGGTGGAACGCATCCTTCTGGCCCATGGCGTCACCCGGCTGCGCGACGAGATCGAGACGGTCTCGAACGCCTTTGGCCGCTCCTATGTGCGCCAGACCGACGCCATCTGGATCATTTCCGAAGGCGTTGTGGCCGACGACGTGGCCGAGGGGCAATTGACCTTGCTGCCGGTCGATACCAGCGAGACGCTTGGCCCGGTTGGCTTCACCACCCGCACCGACACCGCCGCCACACTCGCCGCCACCAGCCTGATGCAGGCCGTGCGCGACGTGGCCGAGCGGTTAAGGGGCGATGGGAGTTAGTCAAGGACGAGGAAGCACGCTGTCATGCGCGCTTCCTCGCATTGTCGGCATTGAACGCGTCTATGCCAATATGCACTTCTTTGCCTTGAGCTGTCCGCAGCACCAGCTCGGCGCTTCCGCCGATAGCCCGCATATACCGGGCGATTGTGGACAGCAGCATGTCGTCACTTTTCTCGGTGCGAGACACATTGCTTTGTGGAATTTCGGCGCCGGCCGCCAGCTCGGACTGGGTCACCCCAGCTTCTTTCCGAAGCGCCGCCATGGCCTCGCCCGCCAGACGCCGCGTTCTTTTGTCGTCGAGGCGATCCTGCATATCCTGCGGAAGCTCCGCACGGATATCATTCCAGGATACTGCTCCCTTTCTCATGCTCATCTCTCCTTTTGCTCCGTGCCGTCGAAGGATCAGACGTCGAGCCACCAACTGAACCGGGCGTCTGCCTTCGCAATCAAGGCCTTGTAGAATTTGTTGCTCGACACGCCACTCTTGTCGCCACCACAAATGATGACGGCGTTCCGTTCCGGGTCAAAAGCAAAGGCCACCCGCCAACAACCACTCGCTGCATCAACGCGGATCTCCTTCATATTCTTGAACCTGGAGCCGTTCAGCGTATCTACATTGGGGCGCCCCATTGCTGGGCCTTTGTCCCTGAGCAAGTCGAACACCTCGCCCAGACCTTCCTTGACCTCGTCATCGAATGCCCTGAACTCGGCGACGAAATCCGGGTGAAGACGACTTCATACGCATCCATGACGCCCCCTGTCAGTGGAACACGGAAGTCTTTATATCATTCAATGCATATATCGTCAAACGCATATTCAGCCATGCTGTCTGGTGCATGCAGAAGCCGAAACCAAACTGCCCTCACCTCTTGCGCATCTTCTCGCGCAGCGCCGCGGGGGCCATGCCGAACATGCGGGTGACGAAGCGGGAGAAATAGGCCGGATCCTCGTAACCGAGCTCGGCGCCGATCTGCTTGATCGGCAGGTTCGAGAACAGCAATTGCCGGCGTGCCTCGAGCGCCACGCGCTGCTCGATCACGGCCAGGGCCGAGCGGCCCAGCACCTGCCGGCACAGCCGGTTGAGATGGGTGTGGCTGATACCGATGGCCCCGGCATAGTCGGCCACCCGCCGGCTCTGCCGGTAGCGCTGCTCGACGAGATCGCGAAACGCGGTGACCAGGTGGCCGGCACGGCCGCTGTCTGGCGCGGGTGAGGCGGCCGGATGGGCACGCTCCAGCGCCACCAGCAGAAGTGCGAGATGGGCGCGCATGGCCACATCATGGCTGGCGCGGGGCCGATCCGCCTCGGCCGTCAGCCGCGCCAGTGCCAGGGCGATATCCTGGCACTCGCCGCGGATCACCATGGCCCCGGGCCGCGCCAGCCCCAGCCCCTCCACATCGTGCTGCATCAGCGTCACCACCAGGCCGCGCACATCGGCACTGAACTGATAGCCATGCACGATCCCTGCCGGCACCACGGCAACACTTTCGGGCAACAGGGTCCGGGCCTCGCCGTCGAGCATCATCTCGGCCCGTCCCGCGGTGAGATAGAGGAGCTGGAAGAACTGCTCGTGGCGGTGCGCGGCAATGCGATAATCGTGCAGGCGGCTGCGCGCCTGGATGGTTTCCCAGTGCAGCCAGTCCTGCCTGTGTTCGCCCCCCGTTTCGCCGTAAAGGGCATAGGTCGGGATTTCGTTCATGTTCGGATAGTGCAAGAGATTGCGCGCCCTGTCCATTCCCAAGCCCGCCCCGCGGCCGCATTGTGTGGGTGCATATACGTGGGGAGGAGCACATGCGTACTCAGGTCGCCATTATCGGGGCGGGCCCCGCCGGGCTCATGCTCGGCCGGCTGCTCGATCTCAATGGCATCGACAATGTCATTCTCGAGCGCAAGAGCGCCGACTATGTGCTCGGGCGGATTCGCGCCGGCGTCTTGGAACAGGGTTCCGTCGATCTGATGGAGCGGGCGCAGGTCGCCCAGCGCCTGCACAGCGAGGGCCTGGTGCATCATGGCACTGACCTGTCCTTCGATGGCGATCATTTGCGCATCGATTTCACCGGCCTGGTGGGCCGCAGCGTCACCGTCTATGGCCAGACCGAGGTGACGCGGGACCTGATGGATGCGCGACAGGGCGAAACCATCTACGAGGCCGATAATGTCGAACTGCATGACCTGGACGGAAAGCCCTGGGTCAGCTGGGTCAAGGATGGGGTCACCCATCGGCTGGACTGCGACTACATTGCCGGCTGCGACGGCTATCATGGCGTCAGCCGTGCCAGCGTGCCGGCCGAGGCGCTGACCACATTCGAGCGTATCTACCCCTTCGGCTGGCTGGGCGTGCTGGTCGATCAGCCGCCGGTGGCCCATGAACTGATCTATGCCCATCACGCGCGCGGCTTTGCCCTCTGCTCGCAGCGCTCGATGACCCGCAGCCGCTATTATGTGCAGGTGCCGCTCGAGGAAAAGGTCGAGAACTGGAGCGACGAGCGCTTCTGGGACGAATTGCGCCGGCGCCTCAGCGCCGAGACGGCCGAAGCCCTGCAAACCGGGCCGTCGATCGAGAAATCCATCGCGCCGCTGCGCAGCTTCGTGGCCGAGCCGCTGCGCTTCGGCGCGCTGTTCCTGGCGGGCGACGCCGCCCATATCGTGCCGCCCACCGGCGCCAAGGGCCTGAACCTGGCGATGAGCGATGTGGGCATGCTCGCCGACGCCTTCATCGAGCTCTATGGCGAGCGCTCCAAGGTTGGCATCGATCTCTATTCGGCCAAGGCCCTGAGCCGCATCTGGAAGGCCGAGCGCTTCTCCTGGTGGATGACGAGCCTCCTCCACACCTTCCCGGAAAACGGCCCGTTCGGCCGCCGCATCCAGCGCGCCGAATTCGACTATCTCGCCGGCTCGCGCGCCGCCCAGCAGGTGCTGGCGGAGAACTATGTGGGCCTGCCGAACTAGGCCCTCCCTTGCCCGCCTTTCACACCGCCCTCGGGCTCGACCCGAGGGCCTCTCTTCATCTAGCAGGCGGGTCGTGGCCCTCGGATCAAGTCCGAGGGCCGCACCGTGCAGCATGCACCTTCGCCCCCAAGCAAGAAGGGCCCGGCCAGTTTCCCGGCCGGGCCCTTCTTCATGTTCAGATCGTCTAACTTACATCTCGGCGGCGACGGCGGCCTTGGCGGCCTCATAGAGCGCCCGGCCATCGATGCCCTGGGCTTCCATGTCGGCGAACCACTTGTCGATGGTCGGCTGGGCCGCATCGATCCAGCGCTGCGTCTCGGCTTCGTCGAGCTGGACGACATTGTTGCCGGCATTGACGGCGATGGCGAGGCCGGTGGCATCGCCATTGTCCATGACGCGGCCGAACTGGCGCGAGGTCTCGAGGCCGGAATTGGCGTCGATGATCGCCTTCAGGTCGTCGGGCAGGTTGTTGTAGCTGTCCATGTTCATCACGAAGCCGAAGGTCTGGGTATAAAGACCGTTCTGGCTGGTGAAGCCGGTGTGGTTGCGCACCAGTTCGGCCACGCGCAGCGAGGGCGTCACTTCCCAGGGAATGGTGGTGGCATCGATCACGCCCTTGGAGAGGGCTTCGGTCACCTGCGGCACGGGCATGCCGATCGGCTCGGCGCCGAGATTGGCCAGCATGTCCGAAATGATGCGCGAACCACCGCGCACCTTCATGCCCTTGAGGTCTTCAAGGCTGGTGATCGGGTTCTTGGAGTGGAAGAGCCCGGGGCCATGGGTGTGCAGGGCAATGACATGCACGCCGGCAAATTCGTCGGCCGAATTGGCCATGACGTAATTGTAGAAGGCGGCAGAGCCGACCTCGCCATTGGGAACCATGAAGGGCAGTTCGAACACTTCCGACTTGGGGAAGCGGCCCGGGGTATAGCCGAGCACGGTCCAGATGATGTCCACCACGCCGTCCTTGGCCTGGTCATAAAGCTCCGGCGGCGCGCCACCGAGCTGCATGGCCGGGTAGAGCTCGAACTTGATGCGCCCACCGGATTCGTCGGCCACCTTGGCCGCCCAGGGCTCGATGGCCTGGGCCGGAATGGTGGCCTGGGCCGGCAGCATCTGGTGAATGCGCAGGGTCACTTCCTGGGCAAAGGCACTTGTGGACATGGCGAGCGCGGCCAGCGCCCCCAGTACCAGCATCTTGGTCTTCATCATTGGGTATCCCTCCCTCGTCATGGCCAGTTTGGCCGGTTCCTTGCCGTCGCCCAAACCGGCCGGTTCGGGCGATGGCCGTTCAATTCTCGGAGCCGCCGGCCGGTCCTCTGGACCATCGGGAGCGACCCCAAAATTCTCCGTCGCGCCTGCGCGCCGCCGCCTGGCGCAGACGATCCTAGTACAGCATCCACACCAGCCACAGCGTAATGGGCGGAAAGGCGACCAGAATTGCAGTGCGGACCATGTCGCTGGCCACGAAGGGCAGCACGCCGCGATAGGTTTCGGACAGGCGCGTCTCGGGCGACATGGAGTTGATGATGAACAGGTTCATCCCCACCGGCGGGGTGATCAGCCCCACCTCCACCACGATCAGCACGATGATGCCGAACCAGATGCCGAACTCGTCCGGCGTCAGGCCGAAATCGAGCACCGACATCATCGGATAGATGATCGGCACGGTCAGCAGGATCATCGAGAGCGAATCCATCACGCAGCCCATGACCAGGTAGAAGACCAGCACCAGCACCATCACGACCCAGGGATTGAAGCCCTGTTCGCCCACCCAGGCCGCCATGACCTGGGGCACCTGCGACATCGCAAGGAAGCCGTTGAGCGCGGCCGCGCCCAGCACGATCAGGAAAATCATGGCGGTGGAACTGGCCGTGGCCAGGCACGCCTCGACGATGGTCTTGCGATCAAGGCTGCGCGCTGCCAGCGCGATGATGAAGGTGCCGGCAGCGCCCACGGCGGCCGCCTCGGTGGGGGTGAAGATGCCGGCATAGATGCCGCCGATGACCAGCAGGAAAACCACCAGCACCGGCCAGGTCTTGCCCAGTTCGCGAAACCGCTGGCTATAGGGCAGGCGCTCGCGCACCCCGCCCGAACCGGGCACCATGCGCACATAGATGGCGATGACGATGATATAGCCGATGGCCGCCAGGATGCCGGGCACGAAGGCGCCCATGAACAGCTTGGCGATGTTCTGCTCGGTCAGCACCGCAAAGATCACGAGGATGATCGAGGGCGGAATGAGAATGCCCAGCGTGCCGCCGGCGGCGACTGCACCGGTCGAAAGGGCGCCGGAATAGCCGTATTTCTTGAGTTCCGGCAGCGCCACCTGGCCCATGGTGGCCGCCGTCGCCAGGGACGAACCGCAAATGGCGCCAAAGCCGGCGCTGGCGCCGATGGCGGCCATGGCCACCCCGCCCCGCTTGTGACCGAGCCAGGCCGCGGCCGCGTTGAACAGGCCCGAGGACAGGCCGCCAAGCGTGGCGAACTGCCCCATCAGCAGGAAGAGCGGCACCACCGAAAGCGAATAGGACGCGTAGGTGGAATAGGTCAGGTTCTTGAACTGGGCGGAAACGGGATTGAAGCTGCCGGTCACCGCCCAGCTGCCGAACACGCCGATGGTGAGCATGGCAATGCCGATCGGCACGCGCAGGAAGATCAGGATGAGGACGGCCGGCAGGCCCAGGAAGCCGAGCAGCAAGGGGGTCATAGTTCGGCTCCAGCGCGCTTGGGTTCGGCTTGTCCGCTCAGGGCATAGCTGAGCGAGCGGCCCAGGACATAGATGGCCACGATGACCATCGCCACCGCCCCGACAAAGCCCACCGCATAGGCCCAGCCCAGCGGAAAGCGCAGCAGCAGCGTGGTTTCCTTGTAGGCGAACTTGTCCATCATGCCGAAATAGAGCCGCCAGGCGATAAAGGCCGAGGCGACCAGCACCATGATGTCGGTGATGACAAGGATCCAGTTATTGACAGTCTGGCCGAAGCTGTCGGTCACCAGCGACACGAGCGCATGGCCGCGCTGCAGATGCGCCCAGGGCAGGAAGGCGAAGACAGCAAAACCCATGCCGATGGAGACCAGCTCGTAGTCGCCGGTGATGGGCTTGAGGCCGACCGAAAGCAGGGCGCGGCCGATAATGGAGACAACAATCATCGCGACCATGGCCATCAGGACCAGGCCACCGGCAACGGCCAGCCATTTGGCCAGCCCCACGATCAGTCGCCCCAACAGGGACTCGTCTCTAAACACGCAGGTCTCCCCCCTACTTCCAGATCGATTTAAGGCGTTGGCCGATGCCAAGTAAAATGACAATTGGCGGCCATTTCATAGCCCCCAGATTATCATAGCTGGCATTCTGACCCCAAAAACGTCATAATCGACCCCATTTCCGATAACCGTAACGAATAGGTGTGCCGGTCTCGCCTGCCGGTGCCGGAGAAGCGCTTTTTCTGCCGACATCGGCATTTGGACCGCCGGCCCCACTTGCCTTCCGCATCGGGCTCGCTAGGGTCGGCCTACGATGAACCAATCCGCCAAGACTTTTCCACCCCCGCCCTCCGCCGAATCCGACGATGCCCTGCGCACCGAGACCACGACGGGCGCCATCGGCTACCGCCTGCGGCGGGCCCAGCTCAGCGTCTTCCAGAAATTCCTCGCCTTTTTCGACGAGTTCAAGCTCAGGCCCGCAGAATACTCGGTCCTGGTGCTGATCGATGACAATCCGGGCCGCAAGCAGACCGAAATCGCCGAGGTCCTCGGCATCAAGCGCGCCAATTTCGTCACCCTGGTGCATGGGCTGGAAGAGCGCGGGCTGGTCGAGCGCATCCCCTCGGCGCAGGACAAGCGCGCCAATGCGCTGCACCTGACCGAGGCGGGCCGGGCCTTCCTTGCCACGGCCCAGGCCCGGCATGCCCGGCTTGAAGAGGAAACTGTCCAGCGGCTGGGTGGACCGGCAGCCCGTGCGCAACTGCTGGAACTGCTCGATCGGCTGATCTGACCCCCCTTGCCCAGGTCTCAACGAAAGACCGGGGCGCGTTTTTCGAGGAACGCTTTCAGCCCCTCCTCGGCATCCGGACCGGTCTGGCTCAAGGCCGCCGTCAGGCTTTCGGCATAAAGGCCGGCCTCGGGCGGCATGGTGCCGATCTGGGCGATGGCCTGGATGATGAAGCCGTTGATGGTGGGCGAATTTTTCGCGATGCGCCCGGCCAGCTCGAAGGCCTTGTCCAGGGCCTGCCCCTCGGGCACGACGTGATGGGCGAGGCCCAGACGCTCGCCCTCGACGCCCGAATAGGTGCGGCCGGTCAGCATCATCTCGGTCATTCGGTCGGGACCGATCAGGCGCGAGATGCGCACCGAGCCGCCGCCGCCGACAAAGATGCCGCGCAGGCCCTCGGGCATCTGGAAGCGCACCGTCTCCTCGGCGACGCGCACATGGCAGGTGGCGGCGAGTTCCAGCCCCCCGCCCATCACCGCGCCATTCATGGCGGCGATCACCGGTATGGTCGAATTGGCGATCACCGCCATCACCCGGTGCCAGTTGCGCGAATGGGCCATGACCTCGAGCGGCTGGCGCGCCACATGCTGGGAGAGATCGAGCCCGGAGGAGAAATGCCCGCCATTGCCGGACATGACGATGGCACGCGTTGCCGGTGGCACCGCTGCAAAGAAGGCGTCGAGCGCGGCAATCAGATCGTCATTGAGCGCATTGCGCTTGTCCGGGCGATTGAGCTGCACATGGCAGATCGTGCCCGTTTCGGTGATGGTGAGCACCTGCTCGCTTGTCATCGTCTTTTCCTTCGGGCTGGTCATGCGCTCTGGCTCAACAGGGTTCGGACTTCATCGGGCAGCGGCGCCGAACGGATGGAACCATCCTCGCCGCGCACGACCCAGACGCGCTTTTCATGGGCCTCGATGGCCAGCTCGCCATCCTTATAGAGGCTGTGTTTCACCGCAAAGCTGGAGCGACCCAGCTCGGTGATCTCGCTCCTGATCTCGACCACATCGCCGAAGCTCGACGGCCGGATGAAGCGGGCGCCGGTATCGACCATGGGGATGCCGGCAATGCCGTAATGGGCCAGCCAGTTGCGCTTGTGCATGGCAAAGGCCGCCGACAGCATGGCCGCCGTGGCATTGTCGAAGAAGCGGAAATAATTGGGATAATAGACGATGCCGGCCGGATCGCAGTCGCCGAACTGGATTTCCACCCGCGTGGTATTGGTGAACATCCAGGGCTCCTATTTGGGCTGCATGCGCAGGGCGCCGTCGAGCCGCACCACTTCGCCGTTGAGATAGTCGTTTTCCACCATGGATCTGACCAGCGCCGCAAACTCGTCGGGCCGGCCAAGGCGGGCGGGATTGGGAATGGCGGCGGCCAGACCATCCTGGGTTTCGGGCGGCAGGCCTTCGAGCAGCGGGGTCAGGAACAGGCCCGGCGCGATGGCCAGGACGCGAATGCCGAAGCGGGCAAATTCCCGTGCCGCCGGCAGGGTCAGCGAGACGATGCCGCCCTTGGATGCCGCATAGGCCGCCTGGCCGATCTGGCCCTCATAGGCGGCGACCGAGGCGGTGGAGATGACCACGCCACGCTGGCCGTTTTGGTCCGGCTCGCCCAGCGACATGGCGTGGGCGCAGAGCCGCATCATGTTGAAGCTGCCCACCAGGTTGACATTGATGACGCGGGTAAATGCATCGAGTGCCATCGGCCCGTCGCGACCGACGATGCGGCCCGCCGTGCCGATGCCGGCGCAGTTGACCAGGACCGAAGGGGCGCCGAGCGCAGCGACGGCAGCGCTGACAGCCGCTTCGGCGCTCGATGCGTCAGAGACGTCGACGGCGAAGAACTTGCCGCCCAGTTCGGCGGCAATGGCTTCGCCCTTGGCCGCGTCGCGGTCGAAAAGGCCGACCTTTGCGCCTGCCGAAGCGAGGGTGCGCGCCGTGGCAGCGCCCAGACCCGACGCGCCGCCAGTGACGAAGGCGATCCTGCCGGAAATATTCATCAAGCGGCCTCCGGGTTTTCGATCAGCATGGCAATGCCCTGCCCGCCGCCGATACAGGCCGAGGCAATGCCGTAGCGTTCTCCGGAGCGCTTCAATTCATTGGCCAATGTCAGCCCGAGGCGAATGCCTGTCACGCCCAGCGGGTGGCCGATGGCAATGGCGCCGCCATTGACGTTGAGCTTGTCCTCGTCGAGCCCCAATTCGTCGACGCAGGCCAGGATCTGGGCGCCAAAGGCCTCGTTGATCTCGATGCGGCCGATCTGGTCGAGCCGCATCCCGGCCACCTCGAGCACGCCGCGAATGGCCGGGGCCGGGCCGATGCCCATGATCTGCGGCGGCACGCCGACAGCAGCGCTGGCAAGAATGCGGGCCAGCGGCTTATGGCCGTTTGCCCTGGCATAGGCCGAGGAGGCCACCAGCACCGCCCCTGCCCCGTCGACAATGGCCGAAGAATTGCCGCCGGTCTGCACGCCGCCAAAGGCGGGGCGCAGCTTGGCCAGCACCTCATAGGGCGAGGGGCGGATGTGCGAATCCGTGTCGACGCTCTCGACCCCGCGCGGCAGCTTGATGCCGCGTTTGTCGAGGGTTTCGATCTCGAAGGTCTCGCTGGTCACCGGCACGATTTCCTCGGCCAGGATTCCGGCATCGCGGGCGGCGATAGCGCGGTTGAAGCTGCGTTCGGCAAAGCGGTCCACGCGCTCGCGGTCGATATTGTACTGCTTGGCGAGGTTCTCGGCGGTGTCGCCCATATTGACGCAACCAGCCGGGTCGTAGAGCGCTTCCCAGAGGAAGTCCTTGAACTCCACCTTGCCCATGGCAAAGCCATTGCGGTGGGTATAGGCGGCAATCGGATTGCGGCTCATCGATTCACAGCCCGCGCCCAAGGCCAGATCGACACGGCCCAGCGACACCGAATCGGCCGCCTGGGCGATCACCTCGATGCCGGTGCCGCAGATGCGCTGCACCAGATGGGCGGGCGCTTCGATCGGCGCGCCGGCATAGAGGCCGATATGGCGCGGGGTGACATAGGCGTCGAACGAGGCCTGGGCCATGGAGCCGGCAATGGTATGGCCGATATCGGCGGCCTTGACGCCGGTGCGCTCGATGGCCGCGCGGGCCGCCTTGATGCCCAGGTCAATGGGCGAAATCTCGCTCAGCGCACCACGATAATCCACAAAGGGGGTGCGGGCGCCGCCGAGCAGGTAAGCGTCGTCGAAGGTGAGGCGGAGGCCTTTGCTCATGGGTCAGGCACCTTTCCGGGAGAAAACGAGAATGTCGGGGCCGGCTGGTTCGGCATAGAGGCTTTCGACCAGTTCCGGCCGGTGCGTGCGCACCGCCCGCTGGTTGATCGAGCCCTTGTCGGTCACCTCGCCCCGGTCGATATCGGGCGGCTCGGCCAGCAGCAGCGCGCGGGCCACATGATTGGAGCTGCCGGTGGCCTTGTCCGAAAGCGCCGCCAGGCTGTCCACGAATTTCTGCCGCACGGAGGGGTGACCCAGAATGGCGTCGGCGGCCGCGTCGGCCGGCAGGCCGGCATGGCGGGCGCAGGCGGCAAGGTCGGGGAAGATCATGGCGCCGATGAAATTGCGGTCGAGGCC
Source organism: Devosia salina (assembly GCF_019504385.1). NCBI lineage: Bacteria > Pseudomonadati > Pseudomonadota > Alphaproteobacteria > Hyphomicrobiales > Devosiaceae > Devosia > Devosia salina. The sequence goes on along the minus strand of NZ_CP080590.1, from coordinate 199,996 downwards.
GGTGATGACCACGTCGCGGATCAGCGGCGCGCAGGCCGCGATGACCCCGGACCGCACGGCGGCGAAATTGACCCAGGTGCCGGTGGAGAGCTTGAAATCCTCGGTGACGCGGCCGTCAAAGACCAGGCCCCGGGAGATATCCCCGGGATCGGCAAAGCGCACGGCATCGCCAATGCAGTAATAGCCTTCCTCGTCGAAGGCTTCCTTTGTCTTTTGCGGGTCGCGCCAATAGCCCGGGGTGACATTGGGCCCCTTGAGCCGCAATTCGGTCTTGTCGCCGCTCGGCACCAGCTTGAAGGCGATGCCGGAGGCCGGCAGACCGACGTGACCCGCTTCCTCCACCGGCCAGGTGGTGGTGGAGGCAAAGGGCGCCGTTTCGGTGGAGCCATAGCCGGTGATGATCATGATGCGCTCGCCGGTCTCGGCCAGCGCCGCCCGGTGCAGTCCCTCGAAGACATGCTGGGGCAGGCCGGCGCCGGCATATTGCAGCAGCTTGAGGCGGGCAAAGAGGTTGCGCCTGGCCTCGGGGTGATCGTCCAGCGCCGCCACCAGCAATTCATAGGCCTTGGGCACATTGGTGAAGAAGGTCGGCTGCACCATGGCCAGGTTTTCGAGCGTGCGGGCAAAGCGCGCCGGAGTGGGCTGGCCGTCGTCGATATAGAAGCTGCCGCCATTATAGATGGCGATGCCGACATTGTGGCTGCCGCCGGCCACGTGGTTCCAGGGCATCCAGTCGAGCAGCAACGGCGGCTCGTCGGTGAGGAAGGCCAGCGCCTGGCGGATCATCTGCTGGTTGCAGGCCATCATCCGGTTGGTGGTGATCACGCCCTTGGGCAGGCCGGTCGAGCCGGAGGTGAACAGCACCTTGGCCACGGTATCGGGGGTGATGGCCTGATGCGCTTCCGCGACGGCCGGTGTCACCTTGGTTTCCAGCAAGTCATCGAACAGCCGCACAGGACGCCCGCCGATGGGGTTCGAGCGCACCACAAGCGGCACATCGGCGCCGAAGACCGCCTCGATCGCCGGCGCGAATTTCTGCCCGTCGCTGGCATAGACCATGCCGGGGGTGAGGAGGCCCGCAATATGCCTGAGCTTGCCGTAATCGGTGGAGATCAGCGAATAGGCCGGCGAGATCGGGGCATAGGGAATGCCCACCCAGATGGCCGCCATGCCGAGCAGGAAATGCTCGATCTCATTGCCCGAGAGGATCATCAATGGCCGCTCGGCGGAGAGACCGGCATCGAGCAGCGCCTGGGCGAGCGGGACAATATTGTCCAGCGCCTGGGCAAAGCTCAGCCGCCGCCAGCCCGCCCCTTCGCGATCCGCCATCAGCAGGGCATCGGGGGTTTTTTGGGCCCATGCTTCCAGGGCATCGACGATGGAGCGCGGATAGTCGCCCAGCGGCACGGTGGAGCGCAGGACGACAGCGCCGTCATCGCGCCGCTCGGCCGTCGCGGACATGGTGCCCAGCCGCACCGGGCGCATCGGGCTCGCCTGATGGTTCATAAGTTCCTCCCTCATTTCGTATTTGTTATGTGTCATAACAAATACGATTGCAAGACCTATCGCCCTGTCGCAGTGTCGAAGGGGTGAGCATAGGGTTCGGGCGCCAGCCCCGCCAGCAGGCTCGAGCACCCCTCCGCCATGTCCTCGCCGGTGGCGGCGATGCGGCGGCGCAGGGCCCGCAATTGCCGGGTCCGCAGCCCGGCCCTGCCCGCCCGCACCCGTTCGCGCAGTAGCGTGCATTGCAGGTCGGCAACGCGCCATTGCGTCTCGTCCTCGGCGGCGGCGTGGTGACAAAGGGCGAGGATCGACACCAGCCACTCCACCTGCTGGCCGAAGCGCTGCAGCACGATCTGGGCGCTGGCCAGTTCGAGCTGGAAGTCGAGGCTGAGGCGCAGATAGGTCCAGCGCAGCCGCACCAGTTCCCGCTCCGCGAAATCGGCATGCGCCTTGAGGCTGTCGGGCAAGCCGCGGCCGGCCCCCGACGCCACCGGCATGACGAGAGCGCCGAGATTGCGGATCATCCATCCGGCGAGCCGATAGAGCGCGGGACTGCGGATGAGGCCCAGCATGGCCTTTGCCGTCCGCTTGGGGTGACGCAGCATGGTGCTGAGCCCAAGGCGCAGGATGCGCTGCTCCGGCGGCACAGGCCCGCCCGCTGCGTCGCGATTGACCGCCTGCAATTCTCCCAGGAGCGGCGCCAGATAGCGTTCGACAAAGGGCAGGGTGACGTCGCGCACCATGCCCATGCGGATCATCTCGTCCTCGCCCTCGACCACGCCGAACAGATGCAGATTGGCCCGCGCCGCATTGACCCGGCTCGCCGCGGCGAAGCTGCGCCCGCCCAGCACATGCTCGCACGCCGCCATCGACTCCAGCCCGGTCTGGGCGGCGGCCGACTTGGTCAGGTCCCGCAATCCGGCGAGATCGGCGCCGCTGGCATCCTGGCTCAGCGCCAGAAAGGCCAGCGCCCGCGCCTGCAGCGACCCGCCCAGCATGCGCCCGATGGCGAGCCGAGGCAGTTCATGCCGGATCACCAACCCACCCACGCCCAGCCGTTGCCGGGCATAGTGCGCAGCATCGGCGGCAAGCATGCGCTGATAGCCCGCCGACATGGCGGCGAGCATGCAGCGCCCCAGGCGCAGGCTGTAGAACAGCACCTCGACCCCATCGCCCTCGATCCTGCTGGCCTTGGGGATGGGATAATTGGAAAAATGCAGCCGGCTATTGTCATTGGCGGTGAAGGCCGCCACCCCCGATGGGGTGCAGCGGAACGACCAGCCGGCTTCGGCCGCCTCGACATCGGCCTCCGGCAGGCGCGTCAGGAACAGGCCCAGCTGCCGCCCGCCCTGCCCGAGACGCGCCACGATGCCGACCAGCGCGCCATGCCGCGCATTGGTGATCCAGAGCTTGTTGCGCGAACCCTCGGCAAAGAGCCGATAATCGCCGGATGCATCGGTCTCAACATAGGCTTCGATCTTCTTGGCGTTGACCCCGGTACCAACCTCGGTCAGCGCAAAGCCCATGGGCACGCCCTCGGCCACCAAAGGCAGGAAGGTGCTTTTCTGCGCGTCCGTGCCATAGGCAAGCAGCCAGCCGGCGCCGATGGTGAGGTGCCCGGACACTTCCACCGCCATGGGCCCCAGCCCATTGGCCGCCAATGCCTCCTCGACTGCGGCCAGTTGCAGATAGCTTTCGCCGCGCCCGCCGAATTCGGGCGGCACCGTCAGGCCATAGGCGCCCTCAGCCGCCAGGGCCTGCCGCAATGCGCCCGAAAGCTTGCCATCGACCGTGAAGGCCTCGCCGCTGGCCAGGACCTTGAGCGCGGCATCGACCACTTCGTGTCCCTTGCGGGCCAGGTCCGTCGCCATGAGCCCACCGGCCCGCAATTCGTCGGCGCCGGGGGCCGGACCATAGATCAGCCGCTCCACCAGCCCGCGCCGCGTCGGCGCCAGCTTGCGGTCGGCGCCACTCGCAGCGCTGTCCAAGGCGCCGATGTCGCGCGCCGCCTCCGCATCTCCCGCCGCCTCCAGCGCCCGCGATGTCGTCGACGTTGTTTCGCCAGATGCCATGGTCCCAGGTCCTCCCCGACCCCGTGCCGCGCACTTTCCTATTTGTTATATGTCATAACAAAAATGGCCACAAGCCGACTCGGCTTCCAGAATTCCAGCGTAGCCCTCAGCCGATCGTGGCCGGCACGGCCCGGCGGCCGCTATTGAGCACGCAGGCGCCCACGATCAGCACCGCGCCGAACCAGAAGGACATGGCCGGCATCTCGCCGAAGAAGACGAGGCCCAGAAGCGCCGCCCAGAGCAGGCCGGTATAGTCGATAATGGCAAAGACCGTGACCGGCAGGCGGCGCAGGCCATTGATCACCAGGAGGAAGCCGGCGGCACCCAGAAGCCCGATCAGCACCACGAGCCCGGGTGTGGACCCGCTGATGACGGGCATCTGGCCCAGTGCCAGCGGCAGGGCCAGAAGCGCCGCAACGGCCGATTGCCCCAGCGTCATGGCCGCCGGCTCCTCGCGGCCGGAATGATGCTTGAGCAGCGCCAGGATGCTGGCATAGCTCACCGGCGCCAGCAGCGCTGCGGCCCAGGCCAGGGCCGAACCGTGCAGGCTTTCGAGCGACAGGCCGCCGCCACCGAGAATGATGATGCCTGCCCCCGCGGCGCCCAGCGCCAGGGCCAGCACGGCCCGGCCATCGAGCCGCTCCTTGAGCACGATGGCGCCGATCAGCGTCACATAGAGCGGGGCGGTCATGCCGAGCGCCGCCACCACGGCCAGTTCCAGATTGGTCACCGCATAAAAGAACATCGAGGCGGTCGCCACCAGCATGACGCCGCGCAAGGCCTGCCGCCCGAAATCGGTTGGCCGCGGCCATTGCCCGCGCGTCAGCCCGATCCATAGCGCCAGCCAGAGGGCGGCGCCGAGAAAGCGCACGAACACCACCTGGAAGGTGGTCAGTTCGGCGCCCAGCGCCTTGGCCACCGCGTCCATGCAGCACATCAGGGCAATGCCGGCGGCACTGAGAAAAAGACCGCTGGTCCGGGACGACATCGGGGAACACTCGTGGGGCTGGGTCAGCGCAGATGACCGGGTTGGACAATGGGCATAGCCGCCCCGGCGGCCCCGCGGCAAGTCCGTCACGCGCGTGGCCGCGAGTTGACCCAGAACAAAGTCGGGGAGAATGCGAGCTGCTAGGGCTGCCGCAAATCCCGTGTTCCGAGACGAGGCGCCGCGTGTATTCCACCCCATCCGAACTGGTCGAACGCTATAGCCGGCCTGTCCCCCGCTACACCAGCTATCCCACGGCGCCGCATTTCCATGCCGGCGTCGACAGCGCGACCTATGCCTCCTGGCTGCGGCACCTGCCGCGCGAGGCGACGCTCTCGCTCTATCTGCACATTCCCTATTGCGACCGGCTGTGCTGGTTCTGCGGCTGCCACACCAAGCACACATTGCGCTATGAGCCGGTGGCCGACTATCTCAAGGCGCTTTATGCCGAGATCGATTGGGTCAGCCAGCAGCTGGAAGGGCGCGGCCGGGTCACCGCCATCCATCTGGGCGGCGGGTCGCCAACCCTGCTGACGCCCGAGGATCTGCTGGCGCTCAAGGTCAAGCTTGGCAGTGCCTTCACCCTCTCCCCCAATGCCGAAATCAGCATCGAGATCGACCCTAATGATCTCGACGAGGGGCGCTATGACGCCATGGCGGCGTTCGGCCTGACCCGCGCCAGCATCGGCGTGCAGGATTTCGATCCGCGCGTGCAGAAGGCGATCAATCGCCAGCAAAGCTTCGGACAGACCCGCGCGGTGGTCGAGGCGATGCGGGCGCGCGGGGTCGGCTCGGTCAATCTCGATCTCATCTATGGCCTGCCCTACCAGACCATGACCGGCCTTGGCCGCACCATTTCCCAGGCACTCGACCTGGCGCCTGACCGGGTTGCCCTGTTCGGCTACGCCCATGTGCCCTGGATGAAGCCGCACCAGAAGATGATCCCCGAGGAGGCATTGCCCAACCAGCATGCCCGCTACGAACAGGCCGTGATGGCCGGGCAGATGCTGGTGGAGGCCGGGCTCGAGCCGATCGGCTTTGATCACTTTGCCCGCCCCGAGGACAGTCTCGCCGTAGCAGCACGGCTGGGTCGGCTGCGCCGCAATTTCCAGGGCTATACCGATGATGCCGCCGACGCGCTGATCGGGCTGGGTGCCTCGGCCATCGGGCAATTGCCGCAGGGCTATGTGCAGAACATCACCGCCACCGGCGAATACAGCAAGGCGGCTCTGGCCGGCGCGGGCGCGACCGCCAAGGGCTTTGCGCTCTCGGCCACCGACAAGCTGCGCGCCCACGCCATTGCCACCCTGCTCTGCCGCTTTCGCCTTGAGGCGCGCGACCTTGCGGGCTTCGGCGCGGCGGGCAAGGCCTTGATGGGCGAGGCCGCGGCCATCGCCCTCACCGATGCCGATGGGCTGACCGAAATGCGCGACGGCGTATTCAGCGTCACCGAGCGCGGGCGGCCCTTTGTGCGCGCCATTGCGGCGCGCTTTGACACCTATCTCGGTGCCGGCGCCGCGCGTCATTCCGCGGCCGTCTAGGCCTGGAATGCGGGCCGGTCTTCGCGCCGGCCCGCCTGTCCTGCTCAGTCGTCGAGATCGGCGTCCGCCAGCTGGCCGAGCTTGACCTGGGTGAGCAGGCTGAGTTCGTCATAGACGGTCCACTCGTCGACGACCTTGTCGTCCTTCCAGTGATAATGGCTCATGCCCATCACCTGCACGCGCTTGCCGGTCGGGTCGCCCAGCGTGCCCAGAATGCCATAGCCCAGGTGATGACCTTCCATGATCCAGCGCACGGCGACCTTGGTGCCGCCTTCCTCGCATGGATTGGAGGCGACATGCTGGATTTCATAGGACGCATCGGGCAGCGAGCCGATCAGCCCCAGATGCTGGTGGATGATGGCGGCGTGGCCATAAAGCTCCTTCATCAGCGGCCCGTGATATTGCGCATTGGGCGCATAGTCCTGGGCGATGCGGCCGAACATGCGCTTGACGAAGATTTCGTGCAGCATCTCGATGGTCCGGGCTTCCACGTCATTATGCGCCAGCGAGGTGTCGGCCTTTTCGGCCGGTGGGGTCTGGCCGACAAAGCGTCGGTTCTCGCCGATATCGAGCGAGACAAGCCCGGCCTCGAACTTGGCCTTGGCGGTCTTCATGGCGAAGTGATGCGGGTCGAGCCCGAGCTGCTGGATGATGGCCATGGTGTCGGCCACCACCCATTCGCGATAGATCTTGTTCTGGAAGATCATGCAGTCGGCAATCGTCCGGCTGACGAAAGGCTTGCCGGTCGGCTGGCCGAGATGGCCATATTGGGTGTGACGCCCCGAGCCGGTCACCAGATGGCTCGTATAGAAGCCGTCCTTGTCATTGCCGTTCCAGATCACCTGGGTGCCCATGCCGCGCCGCTCGGGAAAGCTCACCAGCCGCTGGATGGTGTCGCGCACGATGTCTTCGCGGTTGTAGATCGTCCCGGTCGTGCCATAGAGCACGCAATTATGGGTGTAGTGGGTGTAGATCAGCCCGATATCGCGCTCGTCCCAGATCTTGTGGGTGCAACGGATGATGTAGTCGACGATGTCGGTATAGATGTCATCGAAGCCCTCCAGCGACTGGCCGCGCGGCCGGTCGGTGGGCGCCAGATCGGTATAGTCATGCCGTTCGACCTGCAGCACCGATTCCGCGGCGACCGGGGCAGCGGCCTTGCTCTTGGGATTGCTCGTTGCGTCGCTCATCTTGGCTCCTTGGGTCTGTGACGGCTCGTTCGAGAGATTTTCGGGCCAGGCCAGCCAGTCGCGCACATGACGCGCCACTGCGGCCGGATTTTCAAGCGGGGCAAAGTGCCCGGCTGCAGGAATGGTAAAATAGCGGGCCCCGGCAATGCCGCGGGCCAATTCCTCGTGGGCGGCCAGCGGACACACCTGCTCGTCCGCCCCTGCCAGGATCAGCGTCGGGCAGGCAATCGCCGCAAGGCGGTCGCGGCTGTCTGCCCGGTGGATCGCCACTTCCGATTGTGCGGCCAGCAGCTCGGCGCCGGCATCCCGGGCCATGGCCAGGATGATATCCCTCAGCCGCGCGTTGCCCGCATTGGAAGGCGACACCAGCCGCTCCCAGGCATCGAGAATATAGGAATCCATGCCCGCGGCCCGCGCCCGCACTACCGCGTCGCGCCGCACCGCTGCATTGGGCTCGGGATCAGGCCGCGGCGTCGTATCGACCAGCGCCAGCCGCGCGATCCGCTCCGGCGCCTGCGCCGCCATTTCCAGCGCGACGATGCCCCCAAGGGAGAAGCCGAGCAGCGCAAAGCGTTCCGGCGCCCGGGCCAGCAGCCGCCGTGCCAGGTCCGGAGTGGTCTCCGCCCCGTCCATCGGCAGCACCCGCATGTCGGGATGGGCCAGTTCTGCCATCAGCGGCGCGAACAGCCGCGCGTCGCAGACCGTGCCCGGCAATAGCAGCAGCGGCACGCCGGAGGCGTGCTGATCGTTCTTTGCCAACTGGGTCGTCACATGCGTGTTCATGTCACCGGCGCGGGACCTCGACGAAAGATCGAGGTTCGTTTCGCCAAAAAACACTGGCAAATTTTGAATACGTATGCAAGATCGAATTTCAGGGCCGCCGGGCATGGGAACGCCGTTCAGAATGCGTTCATTCTCGATGGCCAGGACCTACCCCGGAGTGCGCAATGACTGAACCCGTTTCCTCGCCCTTTCCCGGCGTCACCTATGTGAAGGCGCCCGAGCGCTCCTCTGTGGGCGACAATGCGCCCGTCGAGACGCTGGTCAGCGAGATCATCGCCAATGTCCGCGCCCATGGCGACAAGGCCGTCCGAGACTATTCCGCCCGCTTCGACAAGGCCGAGCTCGAAATCTTCGAAGTCACTGATTCCGAACGCGAATCCGCCCTCAACGAACTCGATCCGCAGACCCGCATGGACACCGAATTTGCCATCGCCAATGTCCGCAAGTTTGCCGAGGCGCAGCTTTCGACCATCCTGCCGCTTGAGGTCGAGACCCTGCCCGGCGTCCATATGGGCCATCGCGTCATCCCCATCGAGCGCGTCGGCTGCTACGTCCCCGGCGGCCGCTATCCCCTTCTATCTGCTCCGATAATGACGATCGTCCCGGCAAAAGTCGCCGGCGTCGATGAGGTCATCGCCTGCCTGCCGCCCAATGCGCACAGGGCCATGATCGCCGGCTGTCACCTCTCCGGCGCTGACCGCATCTTCCGCATTGGCGGGGCGCAGGCCATCGCCGCGATGGCCTATGGCACCGAAAGCGTGCCGGCCGTCAACAAGATCGTGGGCCCCGGCAATGCCTTCGTCAACGAGGCCAAGCGCCAGGTCTTCGGCCCCGTCGGCATCGACCAACTCGCTGGCCCATCAGAGATTTTTGTCGTGGCCGATGCGACCGGCGACGCAGAGATGATCGCAACGGACCTCCTCGCCCAGGCCGAGCACGACATCCGTACCCGGGTGGGGCTCATCACCACCGACCGCGCGCTGGCCGAAGCCACGCTGGGCGAAGTCGAAAAGCAGCTCGAAACCCTGTCCACGGCCAATACCGCCCGCGAGGCCTGGATCAATTATGGCGAGATCACCGTCTGCGAGGACGAAGCCGCGATGATCGCCTATTCCGATTTGATCGCCGCCGAACACCTGCAGGTGCATACTGCCGACGCCCAGGCCTTCGCTAAAAAGCTGAGGAATTACGGGAGCTTGTTCATCGGCGAGCTGGCGAGCGTCGTCTATTCGGACAAGTGCTCGGGCACCAATCACACCCTGCCCACCATGGGCGCGGGCCGCTATACCGGCGGGCTCTGGGTCGGCGCCTATGTCAAGATCGCTACCCATCAATGGCTCGACGAACGCGGCGTCGCCCAGGTGGCGCCGCCGGCCGCCCGCCAGTCCGCCAGCGAGGGCCTCGAGGGCCATCGCCGCGCCGCGCAATTGCGGCTCGACCGCATGCAGGTCAAGAAGAGCGCATAAACGAAGGGCCGGTGGAAACACCGGCCCTTTCAATTCCGTCTAACCCGTTGCACTAGCTGATCTTGTCCGCCGCGGCCCAGGCCGCCCGGAGCTTGTCGATATTAAATCCCGGCGCCCTTGCCGCCGTCAGGATCGGCACTTCCTTGCGCAGGACCACATCGATTGCCCAGGCCATGCGCTCGATATGCGCGGCGGGAATGACCACCGCGCCATGGCGGTCGGCATGGATCAGGTCACCGGGCCGCACGCTCATGCCGAACACCGTCACCGGGCAATCGAGCTCGGTCACATGCACGAAGGCGTGGCTCGGGCCCACGGCGCCGGCGATCACCTGGTAACCCTCGTCCAGCATGCCGAGATCGCGCAGCACGCCATTGGTCAGGGTACCGGCCACGCCGAGCCCCTTGTGCTGGGCCACCTGCATCTCGCCCCAGAAACCGCCGATCACATGGGGCCAGTCGGTGTCCTCGATGACGACGACATTGGGACCGTCGCCGGCCGAGACATATTCGTAATACTGCATGCGGAGGGCCCGCACCTCGGCGGCTGGCTTCTGGGCCGGGGACGAGGCGCGGATCTTGGCGGTGCGGGCAAAGCCGACGACCGGGGGTAGCGCCGGATCAGCGCAGACCACGGGATGCTTGGTAAAACCTTCTGCCGTGCGGCCGCCCATGACATGCTCAAGCGCATTGCAGACGGTCGGCGTGTCCACCTTGCGCAGAACGGCCAGGGTTTCGGGCGAAAGGGTGGGCATACGCATCTCCATGGGTTCGGCCTATTCCGCAGCCTGCGCCGTAGCAAACACCGGGGCGGCCGGAGAGGCGGCGCCGCGGATGACAAAGGCGATGGCATCGGCCGAGGCCGGATTGCGGAAGCCATGCATCAGCCCGATCGGCACGGTCAGCGTATCACCGGCGCCCATGATCAGCGATCCGCCATCCCAGGTGAATTCCAGCGTCCCGGACTGGACGAAAATCACCTCCTGCTCGGCGCGGGCATGGGCGGGGATGATGGCACCGGTTTCGAGTTTCAGGCGCCGCAGGGTGAAGTCGTGCTGCCAGTGGCCGCTGATCGGGCCGGCCTTGATGCCGTCCTGCCCGTCGACATCGCCGATCACACCCGCTTCCTCGACGCCATCGCCAGACAGCGGCGACTTCGGATCGCCTTTGATATCGGCCGCCTTGATGGCGTATCTGGCCAGTTCGGACATGGGCGGGGTCGCCAGTTCCTTCAGCTTCTCGGCGGTGGGGGGCTGTTCCAGTTCGGCCCCTTCGGGCACTTTTTCCCCCAAAGTGGTGTCGACCAGCTTGCCGCCCTTGAGGAGCTTGAGGCCATAGTCCTCAGCCATCTTGAACACGCTCGGGGCCCAGACGACCTTGCCGGGATCGTCGTGCCCGAGCACCACGAAGAGGAAACCGGTGCCCTCGTCGAGCTTTTCAAAGCCGCGGAACATGTGGGTGGGCACGGTGGCGACGTCGCCCGGTTCCACATCGATATAGCCATCGGTCTTGTCGGGCCCGAAGACGAAGCGCCATTTGCCGGTGTGGACCACGAAGGTCTCGGCGGTGAGGTGGCTGTGCTGGGAATTGGTGCAGCCGAAAGGCTGGCGCGCGGCCCCGACATTGAAACCGTGGGCCTCGGGAATATGCACCACCTGGGCCGGGTTTTCCGACACGCCCGGACCGATGATGGTGAAGTTCTCCTTGCGGTCCGAGCCCGGCGTGCGGGCGTCGATAAAGGCGTTGCGCAGCCCCTTGAGGTCGGCATAGCGCACCAGGCGCTTTTCCATTTCGGCCTGGGTCCAGCTCTTCTGGGTCATGGTGTGATCCCCTTTCCGTGTGCAGGATAGCAGTTTTGCATTCGTATGCAATATGACTCGGAGATGTGGCGGAGCCGTGTCGAAAGCGACATTTTCTTCAGCTCTTGCCGGGTTTGTAGAGGCGGCGACCGTCGACTTCGACAATGCCGGACTTGGGCAGGCGGGCGGAAGTGCGCACCACCAGATCACCGCTCAGGATACGGTGCTCGGCCTCGATCTCGCCCCGCGAGATCTGCCCCATCAGGATATTGACCGTGGCTTCGACCATCCGCTTCATGGGCTGGCTCATCGTGGTGATGCCATAGGCCGTCCAGCGCGCGGGGCCGACATCGTCATAGCCGACGATGGAGAGATCGTCGGGGATGTTGAGGCCGAATTCGTAGCGCGCCACATCCATGACGGCGACGGCCATGTGGTCATTGGCGACGAACACCGCGTCGGGACGGTCAGGGCGCGCGAACATTTCCCGCGCCGCCGCCTCGGCCTCGCCGCGATCGTAATTGCCGACGCCGACGACGATGTCGTCATGCCCGGCTGCGGCCAGCACTTCCTGGTAGCCCGCAAAGCGGTCGCGATTGGTGGAAGAGCTTTCGATGCCCGAGATATAGCCGAAGCGCCTGTGGCCGCCGGCGAGGAGGAATTCGGCGATGCGACGGCCACCTTCGCGGTTGCGCGCGGTGACGCTGGAGACCGCATCGCGCTCGGTGGTGCGGTTGAACAGCACCACCGGAATACCGGCGGCGGCACATTCTTCGGAGAGGTGCGACGAGAGCGTCGTCGAGGCCAGGATGATGCCATCGACACGGTACTGCATCAACTGGTCGAAGACCGGGTCGCTGTCGCGATCCATCTGGCCGGTGAACAGCAGGAGGCGATAGTTTTCCTTGGCCAGCAGGCGTCCCAGTTCCTCGAGCACATCGGGATAGAACAGGTTTTCCAGATAGGCCATGACCACGGCGATGATGCGCGAGCGGTTGGTGATCAGCGAGCGGGCAATGGCATTGGGCCGATAACCCAGCTCCTGGGCGGCAGCCATGACCTTTTCGCGCGTCTTGGGAGAGATGGAGGCGCCGGGGGTAAAGGTGCGGGAGACTGCCGACTGCGAGACGCCTGCGCGGCGCGCCACTTCGGACGAGGTCACTCCGGGCTTTTTTACTCCGCCGTCCATCCGCCATCCACCAACAGGGCCGCACCGGTCACCAGCGCCGCAGCGTCCGAGGCCAGAAACACGATCGGCCCCATGATATCCTCCACCCGGCCCAGTCGCCCCAGCTTGATCTTGGAGAGAACCCAGGCCCGGAATTCGGGATTGCCGAGGTTCTTTTCAGTCAGTTCTGTTTCGATAAAGGTCGGGCAGACCGTGTTCACCCGAATATTGCTGGCCCCCAACTCGATGGCCATGGCCTTTGTCAGACCTTCAACAGCATGTTTGCTGGCCGAATAGACCGCGCGGTTGGGGCCGCCGACATGGCCCATCTGCGAGGAGATGTTGATGATCGATCCGCCCAGGCCCGCTGCCTGGAGCTTTCCGGCCACGGCCTGGCTGACAAACAGCGTTGCGCCCAGATTGAGCTGCATCACGGCCTGGTAGTCTGGCTCGGTGATGCCGGCAATATCGCTGTGGCGCGCCGTGCCGGCGGAATTGACCAGCACTTCGAACGGGTCGCTGTCCTCGATGAAGTCCCGCACGGCGGCAAAATCGGTGATGTCGATGGCCACGCCCTCGGCAGAATGTCCGGCGGCCGCCAAGGCATTGACGACCTGCCCGATATCGCTTGGCGTGCGCGCCGCAACCGTCACATGGGCCCCGGCCTCGGCCAGGGCCACCGATGCCCCCAGTCCGATGCCGCGGGTCCCCCCGGTCACCAGGGCACGCTTGCCGTCTAGCCGGAAACTGGGGGTCCTGGGCAGGTTCATGTCATTGGCCGTTTCTGCGGGTCGGTGTCGCAGCGGTACCATAGGGCACATTGCGACCGCCATAGCGGCGCACGCGAATATTGGCCTGTTCGGCGTGGCCCACAAAACCCTCGAGCATCGAGAGGCGCGAGCCATATTCGCCGATCATGGCCGAGGCCGCATCGCTGGTGACATTCTGCCAGGTGCAGGTCTTGAGGAACTTGCCGACCCACAGGCCGCCGGTATAGCGGGCCGCCTTCATGGTGGGCAGGGTGTGGTTGGTGCCGATCACCTTGTCGCCATAGGCCACATTGGTGCGCGGCCCCAGGAACAGGGCGCCGAAATTGGTGAGGTTGTCGCGGAACCAGAAATCCCGGTCGGTCATCACCTGCACGTGCTCGGAGGCAATGCGGTCGGCTTCGGCCAGCATTTCCTCATAGCTCTCGCAGACGATCACCTCGCCATAGTCCGCCCAGGACTTGCGGGCCATGTCGGCGGTGGGCAGGATGTCGAGCAGCCGCTCGATCTCGGCCATGGTTTCGCGCGCCAGCTTTTCCGAATTCGTCAGCAGGATTGCCGGGGATGTCGGGCCGTGTTCAGCCTGGCCTAGAAGGTCCGTGGCGCAGAGTTCGCCATCCACCGTTTCGTCGGCGATGACCAGGGTTTCAGTCGGGCCGGCAAACAGGTCGATGCCGACGCGGCCATAGAGCTGGCGCTTGGCCTCGGCCACGAAGGCGTTGCCCGGCCCCACCAGCATGTCGACCGGCTCGATGCTCTCGGTGCCGATGGCCATGGCGCCGATCGCCTGGATGCCGCCCAGCACATAGATCTCGTCCGCACCGGCCATGGCCTGCGCCGCGACAATGGCCGGGGCCGGCCTGCCATTGAAGGGCGGCGCGCAGGTAATGACGCGCGGGCACCCTGCGACCTTGGCGGTCAGCACCGACATATGGGCAGAGGCCAGCAGGGGATATTTGCCGCCCGGCACATAGCAGCCAACGGCATTGATCGGCACGTGGCGGTGCCCCAGCGTCACGCCCGGCAGGGTCTCGACGCTGAGATCGAGCATCGTATCCTTCTGCTTCTGCGCAAAATTGCGCACCTGGGCCTGGGCAAATTCGATGTCGGCGAGGTCCTGATCGGTCAGTTCTGCCTTGCAGGCGTCGATTTCCTGCTGGCTCAGCCGGAAGTCGGTGCGCTCCCATTTGTCGAATTTGAGCGAGAGCTCGCGTATCGCCGCGTCGCCGCGCTTCTCGATGTCGGCCAGGATGGCCTCCACCGTGGCGCGGACCTGGCGATCCGCCTCGGCACGCTCTTCGACATCCTTACCGCGCTTGAGCCAGGTTGGCATGATGAGATCCCCTCTCCGTTCGATGAATGCTACTGCATACGTATGCAAAAATGCAAGATTGTGATGTGCGTCAGCACGCGTTTTGTTGGTCAGCGGAGGCCCGGGGGCCGCTGCAGGGCGAAATCGGTGGCCACCTCGATCGCATGGCCGAACTGGACCACCAGCGCCTCGGCATGATGCCGCCCCACGATCTGCATGCCGATAGGCAATCCCTGATGGAAACCGACAGGCAGGGCGAGCACGGGGTGACCCGAGACGTTGAAGCCGATGGTGCGCATCGGCGTCCACTGGGCCTCCTTCTCGAAGGGCGCCGCCGGCAAGGCCGTGGTCAGCGCCCCCACTGTGATCAGCACGTCGTGCTGGTCGAGCAGGTCGTCGACGGCGGCGCGGAAAGCCCTGCCTGCGGCACGGGCCTTGTCCACCTCATCGCCGCTCAGCGCCACCCCCGCCGCAAGGCTGAGGAAGGCGCGGCGGCCATAGGCCTGGGGGTGATCGCGCAGCGCAGTCGCGTGCAGCCGAAAGCTTTCGGCATGAAGAATGGCGGCCACCGCCACCTCGACATCCGGGTAGTCCGGCAGCGCGACCTCGGTAACGAGTGCGCCCTGCCCCGACAGCGTCGAGACTGCGGCGTCCACGGCGTCCCGCACAGCCGGCATGGTTTGCGCATCGCTGGCAAACCAGTCGCGCGCATAGCCGATCCGCAGGCCCGAGACCGGCTCGCCAAGGCGCCGCATTGCGCTGCGCTCGCCGCTCAGCCCGGCCAGCACATCCAGGGTCAGGGCGGCCTCGGCGGTGCTGGCGGCGATCGGCCCGATATGATCGAGGCTGGGCGCCAGTTCGAGCACACCATCGGTCGGGACCAGGCCAAAGGTGGGCTTGAGCCCGACCGTGCCGCAATAGAAGGATGGCCCCCGCACCGATCCGCCGGTGTCGGTGCCCACGGTGATGCGCAGCATCCCTCCGGCCACTGCGGCCGCGCAGCCCGAGGACGAACCGCCGGTGATATGCTCGGGGTTCCAGGGATTGCGGGCCGGCGGGAAGAGGCCCCGCCTGTCTGGCCCGACCGTGGCCCATTCATAGGTGGCGAGCTTGCCCATGATGATGGCGCCCGCCGCGCGCAGCCGCCGCACCACTTCCGCGTCCTGTTCGGCAAGGGCATCGGCACGGCCCGGCGCATTGGCGGTCGTCGGCACACCGGCAACATCGATCAGGTCCTTGATGCCGACCGGGATGCCATGGAGCGGTCCGCGGTCGATGCCGGCGGCCAGATCCGCATCGGCGGCCTCGGCCTCGCGCAGCGCCGTTTCGGCTAGGACGCGATAGAAACTCAGGATGTCGGGGTCGCGGGCAGCGATGCGGGCCAGGGTCGCCCGGACCAGGGCCACGGCGCTCAGCCGTCCGTCGCGCAGCCGCTGCCCCAACTCGGAAATTGGCAGGTCGAGCACCTGGTGGTCCACGGGGGGTTGGCCGGCCAGGTCCAGCCTCTGCACGCCATCGTGCATCCAGGCGGCCAGGTGCAGCAGCCCCGCCTCTTCGACGGCCGACACCGCAATTCCATGCTCATCGAGCGCTGCCCTGACGCGGTCCTCGAAAGCGGTTTCCCGCGCCATTGCCTATGCTCCGATCCGCGTGCCGCTAGCCTGGTCGAACAGATGGCAGGCCGAGGCCGGGATGGCAATGCGGGCGCGATCGCCGATTTCGGCGCGATAGTCCTTGCCCACCTTGATGGACACCAGTTCGCCGGCGACCCGCATGGAGAGCATGGTGGCCTCACCCAGCAGTTCAACGGTATAGATGGGTGCCTCGATCTGTCCCTCGGTTTCGGCGAGGCTGGCGTCTTCCGCCCGGAAGCCAAGCGTGACAGCGCCGTCGACGCCCTGTGGCAGGCCTTCGATACGGATGCCCTCGCTGGTGAAGACCCCTTTGCTGATCGTGCCGGCGACCAGGTTCATGGCCGGTGAGCCGATGAAGCTGGCGACGAAGGTATTGGCCGGCCGGTCATAAATCTCCATGGGCGTGCCGACCTGCTGCACCACGCCCTTGTTCATCACCACCACGCGGTCGGCCAGGGTCATGGCCTCGATCTGGTCGTGGGTCACATAGATGGTGGTGGTCTTGAGTGCGTGGTGCAGGTTCTTGATCTGGGCGCGGGTTGAAACCCGCAGCTTGGCATCGAGATTGGACAGCGGCTCGTCCATCAGGAAGGCATTGGGCTCGCGCACGATGGCCCGGGCCAGGGCGACGCGCTGGCGCTGCCCGCCGGACAGGGCCGCCGGACGCCGGTCCAGGAACGGCTCCAGCTCCACCATTCGAGCTGCCTTCATGACCCGTTCATCATGCTGGTCCTGGGGTACCTTCCGGACCTTGAGCGGAAAGCGGATGTTCTCGTAGACCGTCATGTTCGGGTAGAGCCCATAGCTCTGGAACACCATGGAAATGTCGCGATCCTTGGGTTCGAGCTTGTTGACCAGCCGGTCGCCGATCCAGATTTCACCCTCGGTGATCTCCTCGAGCCCGGCGATCATGCGCATGGTCGTGGTCTTGCCGCAGCCCGAAGGCCCCAGCAGGACCAGGAATTCCTGGTCGGCGATATCGAGGTTGAAATTATCGACGCCGATGAAGTTGTTCCAGCGCTTGGAGACATTCTTGAGACGGATCTGCGCCATGGGGATCAGCCTTTCACTGCGCCTGCGGTGAGGCCGCTGACGATCTGGCGTTGGAAGAAGAGCACGAGGATGAAGAGCGGCACGGTAGCCGAGACCACGGCCGCCACCGCGTACATGACATTGCCGGTCTCCTGGATGGAGCCTAGGAAACTCGAGATCTTGGGCACCATGGTCTGGTTGTCGGCGCTCAGCAGCATCGCGGTCACCGCGAAATCATTGTAGCCAAGCAGGAAGCTGAACAGCGCCGTCGTCACCACGCCGGGCCACATGACCGGGATGATCACCATGCGAAAGGCCTGGAACCGGGTGCAGCCATCCACCATGGCGCTTTCGTCGAGATCCTTGGGGATTGAGAGGAAAAACGAGTGCAGCATCCAGAGCGTGAAGGGCTGGTTGATCGCCACAAGCACGATGATCGAGGTCGGCAGCACGCCCCAGATATTGAGCTGGAAGAAGGGCAGCAGATAGCCGGAGACCAGCGTGATATGCGGCATGGCGCGGAACACGAGCGCAGCGATCAGGATCCAGAACGCGTAATTGCGGCCAGAGCGGGCCAGGGCATAGCCGCCCAAGGTGCCCAGGGTCAGTGAAATGGCGGTGACGCTGATGGTGACGATGACCGTATTGAGCGCGGCCCGCCAGAAATCGCGTATCACCCAGGCGCCGTAATAGCCCGCGCCGGTAAAGGCCTCGCCGGTCTGACGAATGGTGGTGGTGCCGAAAATGGCGTTCCACCAGCTCTCGCGGGAGAAGAAGTCCGCCTCCACCTTGAACGATCCCCAGACCGTCCACAGGAAAGGCACGGCCGCCAGGATCACCCAGAGGACGATGAATCCGTAGATCAGCGTATTGAGCAGAACCGGGCGTTTGTGGGCCATTGCTTCGGACATGATCAAACCGCCTTGTGCTTGAATTCGCGCCAGGTGCGCACCAGCACCGGCGAGAGGAGGACGACAACACCCAGGATGGTCAGCACCGAGGTGGCGCCCGCCGAACCGAACTGCTGCGAGTCCCCGCTCAGATCGTTGTAGATCAGCCAGCTCAGCGAGGTCGCATTGGCCTCGGCAGAGAAGCCCACGATCGGCTCGAAGACGCGGAAATTGTCCATCAGCTGCACCAGCGCCACGAAGGTGGCGAGCGGCGCGAGATGGGGAATGATGACATAGCGGACACGCTCCCAGCGCGAGGCGCCGTCGATCATGGCCGATTCCAGCGTGTCGCCCGGCACGGTCTGCAGCCCGGCATAGAAGACCACGAAGGAGAAGGGCGCATTGGTCCAGACGCCATAGGTCAGCAGCGCTCCCCAGGTCAGCGCTGGCGAGGCGCGCAGCGACAGGGTCGGGTCGCTGAAGATGTGCTGGATGGTGGCGCCCAGCACGCCATTGGGGCTCAGCATCCAATAGAGGATCAGCGAACCGATCAGCGGCGTGATGATCATGGGCAGGAGCGAGAAGAAGATGATGGGGCCCTTGGTGAACTTGGGCAGGGCATTGACCGCGAGCGCGATGGCAAAGCCCAGAGCCATGGCCAGCGGCGTCACCACGAAGCAGTAGACCAGGGTAAAGATCAGCGCCTTGTAGAAAGGCAGGTTGAGGATCTGTGCGAACTTCTCGCCGGGGCCGGCTTGGGTAGCAAGGATCGCGCCCAGCTCGCTGGTGGCCAGGTGCGCGCGGTTGACATAGGTGCCCAGGCCATTGAAGCGGCCCAGCGGCTGGTCTTCGCGCAAGGCGGCCGTGGCGGCGGAGTCGACCCGAAGTTCCTTGGTGCAACCGCCGAATGGCTGGCAGTTCTCGACTTCCACCAGGATCTGTTCATGGCTGACATAGAGCGACTGCACCACGACCGAGACGATCGGCAGGGCGATGAACAGCACCATGGCGATCAGCGAGGGCAGGATGAAAGCAAAGAATGTCTTGTGCGGCATGCCCGCCTCCTCAAATCGCTTCGCCTGTCAGCGGCAAGAATGGAACGGCGGGCCCGTCGTGCAAAGCCCGGTGTTCCCCCTGTGGCGCCGGCGGCCTGGGAGCGCACGCCGATCGGGTTGCCCCCTCCCGCGGACGGGAGGAGGCGCAGCACGTCCGAGGGAGGACCTACTGGAGGAAGCCGGCCCCGCGGGCGGCCGTGTCATAGGCTGCCTTGACGTCGGCCAGGGCCTGTTCGGCGTCTTCGCTGCCGGCCATGAACTCGGCCAGCTCGGTGGAGAGCGCTGTGTGCAGCAGGCCCATATAGGGCTGCATCGGGTAGGGCCGCGCGCCGCCATTGGCGTTGGCGATCACCCCGACTGCGGCCGGGCCGGGCTCATAGCCGGCGATCAGCCAGGTGGCGACATCCTTGTTGGCCATCATCATGTCGGGCGAAATGCCGTGGACCATGGCCTGGAACGACGCCTCGGCATCCGCATCGGAAATGTTCTTGGCGATGGTGAAGCCGTCCCACCACAGCGCCGCTGCCGGGATGGACCCACCGGCAATGGTGGGCGCCGCTGCGAGAACGGTGTTTTCCACCACGCCGTCCACGGCGCCTTCATCATCGAGAACGGCCCCGGCCAGCGAGCCCCATTCGTTCATGATGGCAACCTTGCCGGCCTCGTATTCCTTCTGGATTTCGGTGGCGTCGTAGGTGAGGTAGTCGGGATCCATATAGGCGGTCATGTCGCGCATGACCTTGAGAACCGCCAGGCCGTTCTCGTTGTCGATGGTCAGCTCGGCGCTGCCGGGTGCAAAGAATTCCGCGCCCGTGCCCAGATAGTCATTGACGAATTCGGCAGCCAGATCCCAGCCGGGCTTGACCGAGGCGGCCAGCGGATACTCCATCAGGCCCGCCTCCTTGATGGCTGCAGCCGCGGCGAGCACGTCGTCATAGCTCTTGGGCGGCTCGACCCCGGCCTTTTCCAGGATGTCCTTGCGATAGAACATGTGCTGGCCATTGCCCATGAAGGCGATGGCCATGATCTTGCCGTCGATCTTGACCAGCTGGCTGGGCTGCAGGTCCTGGCCATACTTGGCCACCAGGTCGTCGAGCGGCCGGATCAGGTCGTCGTTGAGCAGTGGCACGATGGAATTGTTGGCCACCATGGCGACCGTATATTCGGCCGGGTTGATGGTCAGTGCCGGCACCTGGATTTCCTTGTGCTCGGCCGTGGCATTTGCGGTCACCGTGACCGCATCGGAGGCGCATTCCTGGGCGGCCGCATTGATCGTGCGCAGGGCCTCGAAATCATTGCTGAGGATGCGGACCGATCCCGCCTCGATGCCGCATTCGGCATAGGCGGCGCCTGCACCCAGAGCCAGGGCGGCCGTGGATACGGCCAACATCAAAATGTGCTTCATTGTTCTCTCCCGAGTTTGAGCATGCTCATGCCCACTCCGTTTCCGGCGACCACTTCCCGGCCGCCCACCCCGTCTGGCGTTCTCCACCTGCATACGTATGCATACTGGTCTTGCATTCGTATGCAAGAAGCAACTAAGCACAACATTTGTCGGTGTGCAACGCTTGTCTGACGATGCGATCGCCCGTGCAAGGTCAGATGTCCCGAAGTGGCGAGAGCTCGCGTCCAGAGCCCGACGCGATCAGGACGGAGACCCATCGCCTGCCGTGCCTGGCTGCACGTGGCCGTCACCCGGGCCTTGAATGGCAATATGTGGTGCGCGCCAGCGGCGCCAAAGGCGGGCTGCTCTAAGCTGTTGAGGACGCTTGGTTATTCGCGCGGGCAATGGTGCCCACTTTTGCACGAAAAATGGCGCACCCGGCGAGATTCGAACTCACGACCTCTGCCTTCGGAGGGCAGCGCTCTATCCAGCTGAGCTACGGGTGCAGGCCAGAATCGGGCGAGGAGCCCGATCGATCGGCCGGCAAACTAGTCGATGGGCCGGGTTTGCGCAACCGGGCAAATGCGGCCCGCACCCCTCCTGGACCCCGTTGATGAACAAATTTCGACTGGCCCGGCGCAGGGCTTGCTGCCAGAAGGTGACAGCACTGCGTGTAGACATGCCGGCGGGCAGACAAGGGGGGATAGATGAGCCTTTTTGAAGGACCCGACGGGCAAAAGCGCTGCGGCTGGTGTGCCGGGGCAGCCGAATTCGTGCCCTATCACGATCACGAATGGGGCTTTCCGGTCAGCGACGACCGGCGGCTGTTCGAAAAGCTGAGCCTGGAAGGCTTCCAGTCGGGCCTGTCCTGGCGCACCATCCTCAACAAGCGCGAGGCGTTTCGCGCCGGCTTTGCCAATTTCGAGATCGACGCGGTGGCCGCGTTCACGCAGGCTGACGTCGACCGGCTGCTGGCCGACAAGGGGATCGTCCGCCACCGGGGCAAGATCGAGGCCGTGATCAACAATGCGGCCCGCGCCCAGGACTTGATCGCCGAGGCGGGTTCGATCGCCGCCTTTGTCTGGCGTTACGAGGCCCAGGCGCCTGCGCCGCCACAAAGCCAGAGTACCAGCCCGGAATCGGAGGCGCTGTCCAAGGCCCTCAAGAAGCGCGGTTGGCGCTTTGTGGGGCCCACCACGGTCTTTGCCTTCATGCAGGCCATGGGTCTGGTCAATGACCACGCCGAGGAATGCGTGAGCCGGGCAAAGGCGGCGGAGATGCGTGAGGGGTTCAATGTCCCTAAGTGAGATCAGGTGTCGATGAGTTCTTGAAGCCCATCGTCGGCCCGACACAGCGTTCCCCCAATCTGCAGATCCTGAAAATTCGGGACCCGAAAAAAGTCTTTGCACGGGCGGCCGCCTCGCATAGCCTCATGGGGCTGCCCGTCACAGCCTATAAAATACTATTGTAGTATTATTTATCCTCCGTTATAGAAGAAGGCACGGTCGCCTTTGGGAGGAGGCGAGCGCTCACGCAGAGAACCATCGCGACGACAGGCGCCCCGTCAGGGGTGTCACCGCGGATGCGCATCTGCCGTCAAGGCGCTCATGCACCCAGAGAAAAGGTACGTACATCAAGGACCCGCCAACAAGGGGAGGACGTGTTGGCACTTCTGGAACTCAAGGGCGTGACCAAGGAATTCGGGGCCATCCGCGCCCTGTCCGACGTCAGCTTTGCCATCCAGCCCGGCGAGGTCGTGGGGCTTATGGGGGATAATGGCGCGGGCAAATCCACGCTGGTCAAGATCATGTCCGGCATTTACCAGCCAACGGCCGGCACCCTGCATTTCTCGGGCGATCGCGCCCATATCCATAGCCCCGGCGAAGCCCGGCGGCTGGGCATCGAGACGGTCTATCAGGACCTGGCGCTCGCCGATAATCTGACGGCCGCCGAGAACATCTTCCTGGGCCGGGAACTCAAGCGCCAGGTGGGGCCATTCCGCTTCCTGCGGCATGCGGCGATGAATGCCAGGGCCTCGGAACTGTTTGCCGAACTGAAGTCCGAAACCCGTAGCGGCGATTATGTGCGGCAGATGTCGGGCGGTCAGCGCCAGGCCGTCGCCATTGCCCGCACGCGGCTTTCCGATGCCAAGGTGATCCTGATGGACGAGCCGACCGCTGCCATCTCGGTGCGGCAGGTGGCCGAAGTGCTCAACCTCATCCACCGCCTCAAGGATGCCGGCATCGCCGTGATCCTGATTTCCCACCGCATGCCCGACGTCTTCGCCGTTTGCGAGCGGGTCATCGTCATGCGCCGGGGCAGCAAGGTGGCCGACAAGCCCATTGCACAATCCTCGCCCGAAGAAGTGACAGCGCTGATCACCGGCGCCAAGGAGGCCGCGTGATGTCAGACGCCCACAGCGCAACGTTCACCAATATTGGCCGCACCCGTTTCTGGCAGCGCGGCTTCCTGGCCAGCCAGTCCGCCTATGTGCTGGCGGCGCTGGTCGTGCTCATCATCGTGATGAGCTTCCTGTCGCCCAACTTTCTTACCGCCGGCAACATCTCCAATATCACCCGCAATTTCTCGTTCATTGCCATAGCCACGCTGGGCATAACGCTGGTGATCATTACCGGAGGGATCGACCTGTCCGTGGGCTCGACCATTGCCCTTTCGGCCACGGTCACCTCGCTGGCCATGAATGGCCTGAATACGGCTGGCTTCTACCCCTTCGCGGGCAGTGCGCTCCTGATCTCGCTGGTCGCAGGTCTGTTTGCGGCGGCCCTTGTGGGCCTGTTCAACGGCCTGGCCATTGCCAAGCTCAAGCTCAGCCCCTTCGTCACCACGCTGGGCACGCTCTCCATGGTGCGCGGCCTTGTCTATGTGGCGACCCAGGGGCGCGGCACCTTTCCGGCCGGTCCGGACAAGGAACTGTTCCTGGCCGTCACGGCAGGCAAATTCGGTGAGGTCCCGGTGGCCTTCTTCTACCTCATCATCTGCGCCGTGATCATGTGGGTCGCGCTCAATCACACCGCCTGGGGCAAGCATGTCTTTGCCATTGGCAGCAATGAGAATGCGGGCCGGCTGACGGGCGTCAATGTCGATCGGGTCAAGATCCAGGTCTATGTGCTGTGCTCGCTCGCGGCAGGGCTCAACGGCATCATCATTTCGGGCTGGCTCGGCTCGGCCCCCGCCAATCTGGCGACGGCTTATGAGCTGACCATCATTGCCGCTGCGGTGATTGGTGGCGCCAATCTGGCCGGCGGTGTCGGCGGGGCGGCCGGCGCCATTATCGGCTGCGTGCTTATCGAGGTGATCCGCAACGGCCTGGTCCTGGCGCGGGTCGACCCATACTGGCAGCAGACCCTGGTCGGCGCGATCATTGTTGCCGCCGTGCTGGTGGACCGCCTCCGTTCCTCCCGGAACGGCTGAGTTTACATCGCAATCGCCACGTCCGGCCGAGGGAGCCGGGCGGGTGTCAGAAGGCCGGCGGAACTGTTTCGCCGGCAACGGAAGCGGCTTGCCCAAAGGCAGGTCCAAAAAGGAGGAGACTACCATGACCAAGACCGCCATCGTGCTCGGCACGATCGCCACCATGTTCCTGGGCGGCACCGCCATTGCCCAGGACAATTACACCTTCGCTGTCGTGCCCAAGGCGATGAACAACCCGTTCTTCGACCTGGCCCGTGACGGTTGCGAGGCCCGGGCTGCCGAACTGGGCAATGTGACCTGCCTCTATATCGGCCCGGTCGAGCACGAAGCCACCACCCAGGCCCAGATCATCGAAGACCTGATCACCCAGGGCGTGGATGGCCTGGCCATCTCGGTGTCCGACATTGCCGCGGCCACCACGGTGATCGACCGCGCCACCGAAGCCGGCATCGCCGTCATCACCTTCGACTCCGATGCGCCCGACAGCACCCGCACCGCCTATGTCGGCACCGACAACAAGCTTTTCGGTGAAGATCTGGGCAAGCTCCTGCTGCAGGTGGCCCCCGATGGCGGCACCTATGGCATGATCTCGGGCGGCGCCGCGGCCCCCAACCTGGCGCTGCGCGTTGATGGCGTGCGTGAAGCCCTGGCCGGTTCGAACTGGACCGAAGTGCCCGGCTCGCCGACCTTCTCGAACGACGACATTGCCCTGGCCGTGCAGCAGATGGGCGATCTCAAGACCGCCAATCCTGACATCAAGGCCATCGTGCCGGTTGGCGGCTGGCCGATGTTCGCGCCCGATGGATGGAAGAACTTCGTCGACCAGTACAAGGCAGATGTGGATAGCGGGGCGCTCGCGCTGGTCGTTGCCGACACGCTGCCCCAGCAGCTGCAACTGCTCAAGGAAGGCTATGCCCATGGGCTGGTCGGTCAGCGTCCCTATGAAATGGGCCAGAAGGCCATGGATACGCTGCTAGCCATCAAGAATGGCGAGACGGTCGACGAGATCATCTACACGGGCAATGACATTGTCACCCAGGACAATGTCGATGACTTCCTGAAGTAAGCAATAGCCGCCGCCGGCCTCGGACCGGCAACGGCTATCTCCCGGGCGCCCGGCCGCGATTCGTCGCGTCCGGGCGTTTTTCTATCGGACATGGGCAGGGCGCATCGTGGATGGGGACCATCAAGCGGCCGTCGGCCACCCGCCATTCGCGCCGCTACTCGACCATAGGTCTCGTGGCCTGCTTCGCTCTGGTCACGTCACCGGCGTGCCCAGCCCTTCGGGGACGGGGCGGAGTCTCGTGGCCTGTTCCGGCTTGAAGCCTCCGCCGGAGCAAGACCCCTCATCCGCCCTGCGGGCACCTTCTCCCACAAGGGGAGAAGGGAAGAGGATGCGGCTTAGGTGACGCCTCAGGCCACTTTGACAACCTCGACCAGCTCGACGTCGAAGACCAGGTCCTTGCCGGCGAGCGGGTGGTTGGCATCGACGGTGACGGACTGCTCGTCCACACCCACCACGGTGATCGGCAGCATGCCGCCATCGGCGGTGCGGGCCTGGAGCTGGGTGCCGACCTGGAGGTCGATGCCGGCGGGGACCTTGTCGCGGTCGAGCTGCTGGACGGCATCGTCACGGCGCGGGCCATAGGCGGCCTCAGCGGGGATGGTCACGGTGCTTTTGGTGCCGGTTTCCATGCCATCGACATGCTGCTCGAGCCCCTTGATCACCTGGCCCTGGCCAAGAGTGAATTCGAGCGGCGCGCGGCCTTCGGAGCTGTCGAACTGGGTGCCATCGGTCAGACGGCCGGAATAATGGATGCGCACAGTGTCGCCGGTTGCGGCAGTGGTCATGGGACGAGCCTTTCGGAATTGTCTCTTGCCCTCGCCAGGAGGAGGGCCTTCAGGGTCAGTCGCGCAATGGGCCGCCCGGCCAACAAGGGGCGGAGCGGCTCGGTGGCGGCAAGTGGGCTTGCCGCAAAAGCGCACGACGGCGAAGGCCCAAGTCTAGGGCATCGCGCCCAGATGTAAACCTTTGGCGGCCAAGCCCCGTGGCACGGGCGGTTTTTGGCGGCATCGGTCCGGTCACACTTGCCCCGGCGTCGCATTTCCGCCATCAAGCCGCCGCGTTTGACATTTAGCGGGCGAGAGACAGGAATTCCGGCGCGTGAGAGGTATGTGCATGACGGCCCGGCCGCTCCCCATCGCAGGTTCCGTTGCCCTGGCCCTGGTTCTGGCCGGGTGCTCGATGGCCGGCATCAAGCCGATGCCCGGCAACAAATCGGCGAGCGCCGCCATTGCCAGCTTTGCGCCGGTGGCCGCGACCCCAGCCGGGCATGTGCCCAAGGCCGCCGCCGTGCCGGCCGCGCCCAGTTCGCTGCTGCTTGGCTACGCCGGAAGCGAGCGCGGACCGCTTGATGGGCTGATCGCCCATTATGCGACCCAGTACAATGTGCCCGAGCACCTGGTGCGGCGCGTCATCGTGCGCGAGAGCGGCTATAATCCGGCGGCGCGCAATGGTCCCTATTATGGGCTCATGCAGATATCCCACGCCACGGCACGCGGCATGGGTTATCGCGGCGAAGCGGCGGGCCTGCTCGATGCCGAGACCAATCTGCGCTATGCCGTGCGCTATCTCGCCGGCGCCTATGTGACAGCCGGGGGCAATGACGATCGCGCGGTGCAGTTCTATGCCAATGGCTATTACTACGACGCCAAGCGGCTGGGATTGCTGGAAAAAAGCGGGTTGCGCTGATCACCGGCGCCGCACAGGCGCCGGCTTGCCGCCGGATTACTCGGCCATGGGCGCGAGCAGTTCGGCAAGCCTGACCGTGAGGTCCTCTTCCCGATACGGCTTTTCCAGCCAGGGATAATCGAAGCTCTGACCTTCGGGCACGTCCGAATAGCCGGTGGTAAGCAGCACGGGTATGCCCGGGTGCAGGGCCCGCGCGGCCTCGGCCAGCTCCAGCCCGGTCATGCCGGGCATGGCATAGTCGGTTATCAGCACGTCGATATCGGAACGCTTCTGCATCAAGGTCAGCGCCTCATGGGCGGAAAACGCCTCGATTGCGGTGTGTCCCAGCTCTTTCAAAATGTCTGCAGTATTGAGGGTAATCAAGGCATCGTCATCCACCACCAGAATAGTGGTGCCCGGTCCCCTCATAGGGGTGATCTGCACGGGTGTCCTTAAAGGCCCCACCGGGCCTGTTGGCGGAAGGGCGGAACTCCGCCTTCCTATCGGTTTCCAAACTAGGGGGATAAAAGTGGCGAAGATAGGTCCCTCACGGCAATCGTGAACGCCTGTCGCCCTGCTGACACAAGCGGGCAGAAATGGGTGCCATGATCGGGCCCGAGGCGATAAAGTCGCCGCCGAACGGACCAAAGGGAATCGCCAACATGCATCTGCTGCTCGTCGACGGCTCGGGCTATATCTTCCGCGCCTTCCACGCTTTGCCGCCCCTGAGCCGCAAGTCGGACGGGCTGCCGGTGGGCTGCGTGCAGGGGTTCTGCAACATGCTCTACAAGCTTACCCAGGACCTGGATGGCGACGAACCACCCACCCATATGGCGGTGATTTTCGACGCCAAGGGCAAGACCTTCCGCGACGATCTCTATCCGCAGTACAAGGCGCAGCGCCCGCCTGCGCCCGAAGAGCTGGTGCCGCAATTTCCGCTGACCCGCTCGGCCACGCGCGCCTTTTCCATTCCCTCGATCGAAATGGAGGGCTGGGAGGCCGACGATATCATGGCCACCTATGCCGTGATGGCGCGGGACAAGGGGTTCAAGGTCACCATCGCCTCCTCGGACAAGGACCTGATGCAGCTGGTGGAGCCCGATGGCTCGATCCGTCTGCTCGATACCATTCCGCGCCCCGGGCAGCCGCCGCTGCGGTGGATCGGGCCCGATGAAGTGTTCACCAAATTCGGGGTGACGCCGGACAAGGTGATCGACGTGCAGGCGCTGTGCGGCGACAGCGTCGACAATGTCCCGGGCGTGCCGGGCATTGGGGTCAAGACCGCGGCCGAGCTGATCAATACCTATGGCGATCTCGAAACCCTGCTCGCCCGCGCCGAGGAGATCAAGCAGCCGGCCCGGCGGCAGAAGCTGATCGAGAATGCCGAGCTGGCCCGCATTTCCAAGACGCTGGTGACGCTGGAACAGAAGGTGCCGGTCGAGATCGACCTTGATGGCCTGGTGCGTCAGCCGATGAGCCCATCGGCGCTGTTCCCGTTTTTGAAGGCGATGGAATTTGCCAGCATCACCAAGCGGCTGGCGACCCTGCTCGAGGCCAATCCGGATGATTTCGAGCCCGATCCGGAGCTGGCGGCCAACAAGGAGAGCCCGGTCCCCGGCGCGCCCCAGAAATCGACCACGCTCTCGGTGGCCAAGGCCAAGCTGGCCGCCAATGTGGTGCCCGGTTCCGGTCCGGCCCGCTTTGCCGCCGAGGAGCATGCCCGCGTCAAGGCCATTCCGGTCAATTACGACGCCTATGAGATCGTCACCACGCCCGAGGCGCTGGAGCGCTGCATCGCGAAAATCGTCGACAAGGGGCATGTCGCCATCGACACCGAGACCACCGGGCTCGACCCGCAGATGGCGGACCTGGTGGGCGTGTGCCTCTCCACCGAGATCGGCGAGGGCTGCTATATCCCGGTGGGCCACGCCAAGCCCGGCGACCTCCTGGGTGGCGGAGGGCTGGTCGAGGGGCAATTGCCCATTGGATTCGTGCTCGAGGCCCTCAAGCGCGTGCTCGAGGACCAGTCGATCCTCAAGATCGGGCAGAACGTCAAATATGACATGGAAGTGCTGGCCCGCTATGGCGTCGCCATGGCGCCGATCGACGACACCATGCTCATTTCCTATGCGCTGGATGGCCCGCGCTATAATGGCATGGACGTCTTGGCCGACCATTGGCTCAACCACAAGACCATCACCTATGGGGAACTGGCCGGCACCGGCAAGAACCAGAAGAGCTTCGATCAGCTCGATATCCCTGCCGCCGCCCGCTACGCCGCCGAGGATGCCGACATCACGCTGCGGCTCTGGCATGTGCTGAAACCGCGCCTCGCCGCGGAAAACGTCACCACGCTCTATGAGACCATCGAGCGGCCGTTGGCCCCGGTGCTGGCGCGGATGGAAGCGCGCGGCGTCATGGTCGACCGGCAGATTCTCGCCCGGCTCTCGGGCGACTTCGCCCAGCGCGCCGCCGCGCTCGAGGCCGAGGCGCATGAACTGGCCGGGCAGAGCTTCAATCTCGGCTCCCCCAAGCAGTTGGGCGAAATCCTTTTCGACAAGATGGGGCTCGAAGGCGGCAGCAAGACCAAGACCGGCGCCTGGTCGACCGGCGCCGATGTGCTCGAGGACCTGGCCTTGAAGGGCGTGCCGCTGGCCCGCACCATTGTCGACTGGCGCCAGCTCACCAAATTGAAGGGCACCTATACCGATGCCCTGCCCACCTATATCAATCCGCGCACCGGGCGCGTGCACACCTCCTACCAGCAGGCCAGCGTGCTGACCGGGCGCCTCTCCTCCAACGAGCCGAACCTGCAGAACATTCCGGTGCGCACCGAGGATGGGCGAAAGATCCGCACCGCCTTCATTGCCCCGCCGGGCAAGGTGCTGATTTCGGCCGACTACAGCCAGATCGAGCTGCGCGTCCTGGCGCATATCGCCAATATCCAGGCCCTCAAGGACGCTTTCGAGGAAGGGCTGGACATTCACGCCATGACGGCGAGCGAAATGTTCAACGTGCCGGTGGAAGGCATGCCATCGGATGTGCGCCGTCGCGCCAAGGCGATCAATTTCGGCATCATCTATGGCATTTCCGCCTTCGGCCTCGCCAATCAACTTGGGATCGAGCGCGGCGTCGCAGGCGACTATATCAAGACCTACTTCGAGCGCTTCCCGGGCATCAAGGACTATATGGACGCCCAGAAGGCGCGGGTGAAGGCCGACGGGCATGTGATGACCATTTTCGGCCGGCGGATCCAATTCCCCAATGCCAATTCGGGCAATCCGTCCGAACGCAGCTTTGTCGAACGCGCCTCCATCAATGCCCCCATCCAGGGGTCAGCGGCCGACATCATCCGCCGCGCCATGATCCGCATGGAGCCGGAACTGAAAAAGGCCGGGGTGGAAGCCGACATGCTGCTGCAGGTGCATGACGAACTGATCTTCGAGGTGCCGGAAGGGACCGAGGATCAGGCTATTCCGGTGATTAAGCAGGTGATGGAATCAGCGGCTGAACCGGCGGTGCGGCTGACGGTTCCGATCCAGGTGGATGCGCATGCGGCGAAGAATTGGGATGAGGCGCATTAGACAGCGTGCCAAAGGCAAAATCGCTCCGGGGGAGCGATTTTAGCTGGCTAGGCCCGGAGAGCTATGCTCGCAGGGCAGTGGGCATCTCAAATGCCAACACCGGCGAAGTAACTTTGAGAAGAAAACACTGGGATGCCGTACTTCCCACCAATATCGTGAATAGTTGAGAATACGATCGAGGTGTGGTCGGAAATCACACCGTAGTCGTTCTCCAACGCCGTCGCCGCCAAGAAAACCGCTGCGTCGTTTCCCTTAAGTCTATTGCTGCCTACCTTGCTGTCGGCAATGGCAAGGGCGCGTTGCAACACGCGCTCATCAGGCACCAACACCCTGTCTTGTTCGGCTATAAAGGACGACTTCAAAGGTGGGAAGCCGTTGAAGAACTCTTTTTCGCAAAAGCAGCAGAACAATGTCCCAGCAACACACAATTCTACACAGTGGGATATTTTTTGATTATTTCCCGACGAGAAAATATCATGAGCCGTTCGGTAATCTATTAGCCAACCATTTACTTCTGGAAGCGACATGTCAGTTGGCCGCCCTATCAAACCGCCGCTGGGCGAGATCAAAGGCCGCGTCTTGTATGCTATCTGCGAGTCCCAGTCCCACTACGACGTCGTGGCGGTCAATAATTCTCGCTTTGATCGCGGCAGCGGAGAGAAACGTTGGCAGATATCCAAGCTCGCCGAGGCGCTTCGCATGGACATGCCCCCCAGCCACCTCCGGCTCGTCGTCCTTTTCCACCCTAGGATTTTTGAAAACATTGGCCAGCCAACTATTCAGTGCTGACTGGCTAAGATAGCCAGTTTCGACCAATCTAATTCCTGTGGCGTGCATGCTAAGCAGAGCACGATTCGAAACAGCCTTGATCAGCCTATCGGTGCTTTGGAAACGATCTTTAGGCAGATGCTCGACCAAATCAATAAACTGGTCTTTAGGAGCCAGAAATTCTGCAGCAAACCGATTACACACTGCTTCAGTCGAGTTCCGAGAAACAAAAGGATCCGATATCCCTTCAGCGCCTATTATGTAATGGCAATACTCGTGCAACAGTGTGAAAAGTTGCGCCTTCTTTGAGTAAATCTTTCTATTAACGAATATTGAAGGAATGCCGACCTCGGGGTCCGCATAAAAACCCGTATAATCCGCCGTCGGAGCGTCGTTGATGTTGACTAAATTGCCCTGAAATTCAAAATACAGACGAAACGCAGCTAAGAACTTTTGTTCGCTGGCACCTGCGAACTGGAAGCCGTCGAATCTTGGCTGTAGCCATTCCTCAAATTCTGCGCGCAGCTTCCTGGCAAAATCGATCGTCGGCTCAGGCTTGCTTCTAGTTAGTTGCTCGGGTTTGAAACCCAAAGCGTCCATTAGTTGCTTAGTATACTCTGAGGCATTTTCTACGGCCCAAATTCGATGCATGCCTCGTGGCGAGGGAGCAGCAGGCCTGGGCCTCTCCTGGCGAAAATCAGGTAGATTAGGCTCTAGGTTGGGTAGGGTCTTGGATGCGAATATATACGGAGCGACACCATAAACACCCGCCAACGCGGTCAACTGGTTATATGACGGCTCGCGCGATCCAGCCTCAAAATCCTCGAGCCTGCCTGCGCTAATTCCAGTGCGGTCCGCAACCTGAGCAATAGAGAATTGACGTTGCTCGCGGACCTGCCGCAGTATCTTGTTAACTTCCATGGACTTCACGAGGCAACATTGAGCAATCTAGCAGCCTTTGCAAGCCTTCTACAGCTAGGTTTTGGCATCGGCATTGGCCTTTCTGTGTTCCGATCTCCACTTACACTACGAGCGACTAGTCTTGGCAAGAGACTGGATGCTGAACTGTCCATTATCAAGGACAGCCACTCGACCAAGGCGAACGAGCTTAGAGGGAAGCTTTCATCAGCCAAGCTACTTTATCATGATGCGATGCGAGAGATGGAAAGATCCTACGTACCGCTAATGGGCGCAGTGCTGATTGGAGCTCTGGCCAATATGTCTGGCTTGATACTGGCATCTCTGTATCCGGACGTGGTCGTAAATGAATCTCTTTCTGGAGTACTTCTGTTTATATCGACTGGATATTACTTGTTTGTCGCGCTGGTAATTGAAATATACACTCGCTATCGCATGCGAGCAGTGTACTCAGCACTGGCCGGGATTTTATAGTCGCGAGCGAAGCGACGTACGATCTTCTGCCGCGCCCTTCCTCCCGTCCGCATCCGCGTGTCGATCTATGCCTCACCGCTTGCGGGGGAGGGGGACCACGCCATGCGTGGTGGAGGGGGGGGCCGCGCGTTCGGGCCTTCCAACATGTCGACGCGCCGCGGCATCGCGCGCCTTGCTCCCCTCTCCACCGCCTCCCGGCGGTCCCCCTCTCCCGCGGGCGGGAGAGGAAAGGCAGGGGTTATCCTTGCTTTGCGCTCGATCAAGCCCGGTCCTCCGGCATGGGCTAGAGTGCTGTCACACCTTGGGGAGCCATCATCACCATGTTGCACTATGCCATCACCGCCCGCCGGGTCGACGCGACCGGCAGTGTCGCTGGCGCCCGGGATGCCGAGGTGGTGCTCGACACGTCGCTGGCCGGGCGCGAGGACGCGCTCAACCCGGTGGAGCTGCTGCTGGCGGGGCTGGCCGCCTGCATGATCAAGGGGGTGGAGCGCGCCGCGCCGCTGCTGCATTTCGATTTCGCCGGCGTCGAGGTGCGCCTCGAAGCCGAGCGGCAGGACAGCCCGCCCATGATCACCGCCATCACCTATGAGCTGATCGTGGACAGCCCGGAACCCGACAGACGGCTGGAGCTGCTGCACACCAATGTGCGCAGATATGGCACCATTTCCAACACGCTGGCGGCATCGACCAGCCTCAGCGGCACGATCAGGCGCGCCTGACCAAGCAGCCGCAGCCAGAGACACCTCAAGTTGGGCCCGGCCGGAGAGCGCAGGAGGGGAAGAACCATCCCCGCCGCAGACTCTTCCGCCATGGGGCCGTATCGAGCGCGCTGCTCCCCTCTCCACCGCCTTTCGGCGGTCCCCCTCTCCCGCGGGCGGGAGAGGACAGACGGGGGCCCGTCCCGTCGCCTTACGGCGGGTTGGCATGTCCGCAATTCCGGCTAGACTGGGTTTTGGGGCATCGAGAGCAAACGGGAGGCTGCAACGATGACCGACAATCATGGCGCCATGATCGCCAAATTCCTCACCGCGCAGGACCAGGTCTATCCCGCGGCGCTGCATGAATTGCGGGCCGGGCGGAAACAGACGCACTGGATGTGGTTCATCTTTCCCCAGCTCGCCGGGCTGGGGCGGAGTGAGACCGCGCGGGTCTATGCGCTCGATGACCTCGAAGAGGCGCGGGCCTTTGCGGAGCATCCGATATTGGGGGCGCGGCTCAATGAATGCACCGAGGCGGTATTGCTGCATGCGCCCGACGGGGTGGCGCCGCGCGATCTCCACGCCATCTTCGGCTCCCCCGACGACCTCAAATTCATCTCCTCGATGACGCTGTTTGCCCGCGCCCTGCCCGAGCACCGGCTGTTCCGCGCCGCGCTCAGCGCCTTTCACGGCGGGCATGAGGACGAGAGGACGGTGGCGCTACTCAAGACGTGAACGGCTGGCCGATCACGATGGGCAACTCCGCGGGAGGCGCGCCCGTTGCAGCATGAGTGCAATGCACAAGGAGGACGCTCCCATGCAACAGAGCAATCACGAGACCCGCGGCACCGAAAAGACCGGCCAGGGCCCGCGCACCCGCGAGCAGCAGAAGGCCATTATCGAAGGCCGCGAAAAGACCAAGGGCGCTGCGGTCGACCCGCATGAGGCGCCGATCAGCGAGAAGCGCGAGGCGGCGACCCCACCGCCCAAATTCTATGACAATTCCACCGGCGACCGGACCATCAAGCGCGGCAATACCCAGGAGGACGAGCACCACAAGAGGCGGGTCGAATAGTCGAACCCGCCCGGCTTGTTTCAGCGCTGACTGGCCCTGTTCCGTGCAGGGCCTTTTTCGCTGGTCCTAGAGCAAGTCCCGTTTTGATTGAATCAGAACGGGAGCTCTATTTCTTTGTTTTGTCACGCATTCGAACCGCAAAAGTGGTGTCCACTTTTGCTGAAAGCGCTCTAGCCCGGCAGCGGCGGGTCCGGATCGGGCTCGACAT
Organism: Devosia salina; assembly: GCF_019504385.1. Lineage (NCBI taxonomy): Bacteria > Pseudomonadati > Pseudomonadota > Alphaproteobacteria > Hyphomicrobiales > Devosiaceae > Devosia > Devosia salina. Next base: position 165,525 of record NZ_CP080590.1, on the reverse strand, counting down.
CGTCGGGAAAGGGATCCTGTTCGGGCGGAAAATCGGGGCCCCGGCCGGGAATGTCCTCGCCGGGCACGGGTGGCTCATATTCGCCCGGCCGTGTCGGCTGCGGGCCAAGAGGCGGCACCGGGGGCGGCACGCCATCATCGGGCAGAGCGGGATCGGGCTGGATGGGCGGCATCTGCATCGGCATGAGCGGGTCTCCTTGTGCTGAGGGACCAACCCGGCGGTGGCAGATCAGTTCCGTTGCACCGAGACATGGCGCCCGGCCCCACCCGGCGGAATGGCGAGGCTGACGGTCACCGTCACCGCCGCAACCACAGACGGCGCCCGCTCGGCCCATTCGACCAGCACGATGGCCTCGGGGTCGTCGAGCAGGCCCAGCTCCTCCACCTCCGCGGCGTCGGCGAGGCGGTAGAGATCGGCATGCAGCACCGGGCCGCGCGGAGTGTCATAGGGCTGGAGAATGGCGAAGGTCGGCGAGGGCACTTCCAGCGCCGGATCGCCGGAGAGGGCGCGCAGGATGGCGCGGGCCATGGCCGTCTTGCCGGCGCCAAGATCGCCCTCGAGGCTGACGATATCCCCGGGCCTCAGGGTCGTGGCAAGCTCGGCGCCGAAACGGGCGGTGGCGTCATCATCGGGGAGGAAGGTATCGCGCAACAATCGTGTCGGCTCCATCGCCTCCCTCCCCCTTGTGGGGAGGGAATGAGGGTGGGGGTGTCGGAACAAGGACCTACGCCGAACCCGGCATGCGGGCAAGCGTCGACACCCCCTCCCCGGCCCTCCCCTCAAGGGGGAGGGGGCGAAAGGCTCATGGCCCGGCGCCCTATTCCGCCACGCCCGCCAGGGCGCTGTCGAGGGGCAGGTTGACGATGATGCGGCTGCCCTTGGGTTCCCGCTTTTCGGCCGAAATGGTGCCGCCATGCATGTTGACGAAGGTGCGCACGATAGAGAGGCCCAGGCCCGCGCCGCGCTGGCGGCCGCCCGAGGCGGGCGTATCGAGGCGGGTGAGGATGGCCGATTTCATCTCGTCGGTAATGCCGGGCCCCTCATCCTCGATGACGAAGAGCATGCGGTCGCCGCGATGGCTGGCCGAGAGGCGGATTTCACCGCCCGGGGGCGAGAAGCGCGCGGCATTGGAGAGGAGATTGTAGAGCACCTGCACGATGCGGGTGCCGTCGGCGACAAAGGCGGGCAGGTCCGGCTCGAGATCGACCACCAGATGCGGCGCCTCGCCCGAAACTTCGGGGAAGGTGGCGGTAATGCCGGCGCGGGCCTTGTCGACCAGGGCCGCCACATCGAGCGGCTCGGGATTGAGCTCGGCGATGCCGGCATCGACCGAGGCGAGGTCGAGAATATTGTCGATCAGCACGCCCAGCGTCACCGAGGAGGCGCGGATATAGTCGATATATTCGCGCTGCCGCTCGTTGAGGCTGCCGCTTTCCATGCCCGAGAGCAGGTCGGCAAAGCCGATGATATTGGTCAGCGGCGAGCGCAGTTCGTAGGAGACGTTTTCCACGAACGCGTCCTTGAGGCGGTCGGCGGCCACCAGGGCGTCGTTGCGTTCCTTGAGCACCTTGGAATAGCCGGCGCTTTCGGTGACATCGAGGAAGGTCATCATGGTCTGCCCGTCGGGCAGGCGGGTGATGGCATAGTCGATCAGGCGCCCGTCGGAGCGGTTGATGCGGCCGGTGCGGTCGGTCCGGGTGGGATTGAGATCGATGATGGTGCGCTTGAGATCGCGCCAGATCGAGGCGCCGTCCTCGGGAATGGCCCGGCCGCTGGCGTCGGCCAGCTGGTCGATATGGGGATTGGTGCCCAGTTCGTTCATCGGCAGCTTCCAGAGCTTGGAGAGCTGCGGATTGGAGAGCGTCAGCCGCCCATTGGTGCCGAAGACCGCCACGGCCTCGTTGAGCGCCTTGATGGTTTCGCGCAGCACATTGGTGAAGGCCTTGTTGGTGCTTTCGAGCTCGAGGCGCTCGGTCATGTCCTCGAAGACATAGATGACGCCGCCATTGGGGCCGGCCGGCGCCGAGATCACCTTGATGGTGCGGCCATCGGGCAGGTGCCAGGGATCGGCCTCATGGGGGGCCTTGCGGTCGTAGCTCTCGAGGTGCCGGGCCCGCCAAGTGTGGTAGTCGACCTGGTTGGGCAGCATGCCGTCGGTCCGGAGCTTGTCGAGGATGGCGCGCTCGTCAAGACCGGGGGTCAGGAACTTGCGGTCGAAGTTCCACAGATTGGCATAGGCGGCGTTGAACTGGGTCAGCTCGCGCCGGGCATTGAAGATGGCAATGGGCGTGCCGAGCGCGTCGATAATGCCGCCGATATGGGCCAGGCCCATGTCGCTCGGCGGGGCCAGGCGATCCAGTTCGGCCGCGGCCAGGGGGCGCAGATAGCCGGCGCGACCGCCGGGCACGGGGAATTCCACCAGCTCGAAGCGCCCATGGGACGCAAATTCGAGAGGCCGGACCACCGGTTCGGCGCTGTCATGGCAGGACTTGAGATGCGCGGCCAGGCTCGTGGCATCGAGCAGTTCGGCGGGATGGGACTGGCTGCAGGTCTTGCCCAGGCTCTTAGCCAGCGCCAGATAGGCGGGATTGGCATAGACCAGGCGGTCCTCGTCATCGCGCAGGAAAGCGGGCTTGCTGAGAAGCCCCAGAATGGCGCGGGCGCTTTCCCAGTCGCCGCCCTGGGCCTCGGCCGTCAGCACCAGGCCTTCATTGGGCTGGCTGAAGGCGGGACGCAGGCGCAGCGCCACGGCGCCACCCATGACCCAGCCATTGGCGCGGACCAGGCGGCCATCGAGGGTATCGAGGCTGGTGGCAAAGGCGTGGCCATGCATGCGCAGGTCCTCGACCAGTGCATTGAGGCGATTGGTCTCGGCGGCGCCAAGCCAGGAGTGAAAATTGAGCACGCTTTGCGGCTGGCGCCCGGGCGGCAGCACGGCGGCGGCCTGGCCGAGAATGCGCGGACCGCCATGGGCCTGCCAGAGCACGGTCAGTTCGCGGCTGCCGGCGATGAGGTTCTCATATTCATCGACCAGTGCGCGCAATTCGGCGATCTGCTCGGCGGCGCGACGGCGCGCGGCGCGGCTGTCGGTGATGAGGGTGCGAACCAGGGCCATGGACAGAAGGGCGAAGCCGCCCGCCCCGATGGCAACTGCGAATGGGGCGATGCCGCCCAGATTTGCCGGAACAAGACCCTGTGCCAAGGCGGGAACAGCCGAGATCAGGGTGAGGGGAGCAGCACATAATGCTGCGAATCCCAATTGTTTCCGGAAATGATCCGGCGTCATACCAGCCCTCTTTCGCTCTTGATTGCGATGCCAACCCGGCCAGGAAGACCGGTACGCCCCAACTTCAAACAGGCTGCTGACGCAGAGCCGAAAAGCGGCTCCAGCTGCCCCCAGAATCGGTTCGCGTGTCCCCCCGCAACCCGAATCACCAAGACCATAGCGGGCAGGGGAATCACGAAAAAGAGTCTTGATGGCTGTGCGTTGCGGGCAAAGGGCAAGGAAAGCGCTTGACCCCAGAACGAAACAGAAACCTTTAAAAAGCGTAAAGCCCGGGACATTGCCCCGGGCTTTTTTCGTCTCGAATTGCCAGCAGGTCGGCTTAGTAGCGGTATTCCGCCGACTTGAACGGGCCTTCCTGCGGCACGCCGATATAGTCGGCCTGCACCTTGCTCAGCTTGGTGAGCTTGGCGCCGAGCTTGGCCAGGTGCAGCTCGGCAACCTTTTCGTCGAGATGCTTGGGCAGGACGTGCACCTTCTTTTCGATCTTGTCGCCATTGGTCCAGAGCTCGATCTGCGCCAGGGTCTGGTTCGAGAAGGAGGCCGACATCACAAAGCTGGGGTGGCCGGTGGCATTGCCCAGATTCACGAGGCGGCCTTCCGAGAGCAGGATCAGGCGCTTGCCATTGGGCTGCTCGATCATGTCGACCTGCGGCTTCACATTGGTCCACTTGAAATTGCGCAGGCCCAGCACGTCGATCTCGTTGTCGAAATGGCCGATATTGCAGACGATGGCCATGTCCTTGAGATTGCGCATGTCATCGACCATGAGCACGTCGCGATTGCCGGTGGCGGTGACGACGATGTCGGCGCGATGGGCGGCCTCGGCCAGGGTGACGACCTCAAAACCTTCCATGGCAGCCTGCAGCGCGCAGATCGGGTCGACTTCGGTGACCAGCACGCGGGCGCCGGCGCCGCGCAGCGATTCCGCCGAGCCCTTGCCCACATCGCCATAGCCACAGACGATGGCGACCTTGCCGGCCAGCATGACGTCGGTGCCGCGACGGATCGCATCGACCAGCGATTCACGGGTGCCATACTTGTTGTCGAACTTGGACTTGGTGACCGAGTCGTTGACGTTGATGGCCGGGAAGGGCAGCTCGCCGCGGGCATGGAGCTGATAGAGGCGCATGACGCCCGTGGTGGTTTCTTCCGACACGCCTTTGATGGCAGCGCGAATAGTCGAATAGAAATTGGGCGACTTGGCCAGGCGCTTCTTGATGGTGGCGAAGAAGATTTCCTCTTCCTCATTGCCGGGCTTGTCGAGAATGGACGGGTCCTTCTCGGCCTTGGCGCCGGTCAACACGAGCATGGTGGCGTCGCCGCCATCGTCGAGGATCATGTTGGGCGTGCCACCATCGCCCCATTCCATCATGCGGTCGGTGAATTCCCAGTATTCTTCCAAGGTCTCGCCCTTATGGGCAAAGACCGGGATGCCGGCGGCAGCAATGGCGGCGGCCGCATGGTCCTGGGTCGAGAAGATATTGCAGCTCACCCAGCGCACATCGGCGCCCAGGGCCACCAGCGTCTCGATGAGGACGGCGGTCTGGATGGTCATGTGCAGCGAGCCGGCGATGCGCGCGCCCTTGAGGGGCTGGGCCGCAGCATATTCCTCGCGGATGGCCATCAGGCCCGGCATCTCGATTTCGGCGATATTGATTTCCTTGCGGCCGTAATCGGCCAGGGAAATGTCCTTGACCGCGTAGTCGGTCGGGCTCTTGGTCATGGGTCGGGCTCCGGCAGGATTGGTTTCGTTGCCCTCCCTATACGGGAGCGGGTGTTACCGATCAATGACGGACATAAAGATTTGTTTATATCTCCTGACCGGCCTTATGGAGCAAATCGCGCCAGCGGCGCGATTTGCGGTCAGAAGGCCACGAGACTGCACGGGGTGGCGGCGATGGGATGGCCGGAAAGGCCGGTTGCTATTCCGCCGCCATCTGCAGCCGCGGCCCTGCCTCGGCATCGGCGTCCGGCCCGAACTTGTCAAAGTTCTTGCGGAACAGCGCAACGAGCTTGGTGGCCTGGGCGTCATAGGCATCGCCATCGGCCCAGCATTGACGCGGGTCGAGCAAACGATCCTCGACGCCCGGCACGCTCATGGGCACCTCGAAGCCGAACAGCGGATCAAAGCGCATGTCGACCAGATCCAGTTCTCCATCCAGCGCGGCGCTCAGCAGCCGCCGGGTCGAGACGATGTCGATGCGCTTGCCGGTGCCGTAGGCGCCGCCAATCCAGCCGGTATTGAGCAGCCAGGCCTGCGCGCCGCTCGTGCGGAGCCGCTCGGCCAGCATCCGGCCATAGACGGTGGGGTGTAGCGGCATGAAGGGCGCGCCAAAGCAGGCCGAGAAGGTCGCCTGCGGCTCGGTGACGCCGCGCTCGGTGCCGGCGACCTTGGCCGTGTAGCCCGAGAGGAAGTGGTAGACCGCCTGTTCGGGCGACAGACGCGCCAGTGGCGGCAGTACGCCAAAGGCGTCGGCGGTAAGAAATACCACGGTTTTCGGCGTGCCCCCGACACTGCCCCGAGCGATCGAGGGCAGAACATCGATGGGATAGGCGGCGCGGGTGTTCTCGGTCAGCGACACGTCCTCGAAGACAGGCAGGTTGTCGCTGTCGAGCACGACATTTTCGAGCACCGTGCCAAAGCGGCGGGTGGCGGCGAAGATTTCCGGCTCGGCCTTTTCCGCGAGGTTGACGGTCTTGGCATAGCAACCGCCCTCGAGATTGAAGACGCCGTTCTGGCTCCAGCCATGCTCGTCATCGCCGATCAGCGGCCGGTTCGGGTCATTGCTGAGCGTGGTCTTGCCGGTACCCGACAGGCCGAAGAACAAGGCGGCCTCGCCCTCGGGCCCGAGATTGGCCGAGCAGTGCATGGGCAACACACCCTGGTCGGGCGCGTGGAAGTTGAAGAGCGAGAACACGCTCTTCTTGATTTCCCCGGCATAGCGCGTCCCGGCGATCAGCACGATGTTGCGGCTCATGTCGAGGGCGATCACCGTTTCGGTGCGGCAGCCATGGCGGGCCGGATCGGCCTGGAACAGCGGCGCGTGGATGATGGTGACCGGCACGGCCTTGTCCGAGACCGCAATGCCGTCGTCGCGGCGGATCAGCAGGTTGCGGATGAACAGGGCGTGCCAGGCGCTGGGCGTCAGCACCGTCACGTCGTATTGGTATTGGGGGTCCGCGCCGGCCAGCAGGTCCTGCCGGAAGAGCGCCTGTCCGGCCAGATGCTGCGCGATGTCGGCGAGCAGGACGTCGAATTTCTCGGGAGCCATGGCGCCCGAATTGTCCCACCACACCTTTGCGTCGGTGAGGCTGTCGCGCACGATGAACTTGTCCTTGGGCGAGCGACCGGTGAAGGCTCCGGTTTCCACGACAAGCGCACCATGGGCGCTCAGTGTCGCCCCGCCCTGGCCCATGGCCGCCGCAACCAGTGCGGGGACAATGGCGTTGTTGCTCAGCGACACGGCAGCATCCGCAATTCGGGTTCTGAGACTGTTATGATCGAACGCCGGCATGGCTTAGCTCTCCACTCTGCCGCCCGAACAAGCGGCGGCCTAATGGGGCTGAAAATAGAGGTGGAGACGCTTGCCCAACCATCCCGAAATCGGTCGTACGACGGAAGTCTCATCGGCACGAAATACATGCCGACACTGGCGCAACCGGGGTGCGCGCCTTATTTAATACGTAATTGTCGCCTGCAAAGTCGCTCAAACGGCGCGCCCGCACTGCCGGTCCGTCACATGAAGGCTTAGCGTCACGAGAAGAAAGGCAGAACATGCCCAAGATCGCCCTGGTGGATGACGACCGCAATATCCTCACCTCCGTTTCGCTCACCCTCGAAGCGGAAGGGTATCAGGTCGCCACCTATACCGATGGCGCTTCCGGCCTTGAGGGCCTGACGACCGACAAGCCGGACCTGGCCATTCTCGACATCAAGATGCCCCGCATGGATGGCATGGAGCTGCTGCGTCGCCTCAGGCAGAAATCGGATGTGCCGGTGATCTTCCTCACCTCCAAGGACGAGGAAATCGACGAATTGTTCGGCCTCAAGATGGGGGCCGATGACTTCATCACCAAGCCGTTCAGCCAGCGCCTGCTGGTCGAGCGCGTCAAGGCCATCCTGCGCCGCTCCGCCCCGCGCGATGCGTCGGGTACCGGGGGCGGCGGGGCCGAGCCGGCGCCGAGCAAGGCACTGATCGAGCGCGGCAATCTGGTGATGGACGAGGAGCGTCATACCTGCACCTGGAAGGGGCAGCGCGTGACCCTGACCGTCACCGAGTTCCTGATCCTACAGGCGCTGGCGCTGCGGCCCGGCGTCGTCAAGTCGCGCAATGCGCTGATGGACGCGGCCTATGACGACCAGGTCTATGTCGATGATCGCACCATCGACAGCCACATCAAGCGCCTGCGCAAGAAGTTCAAGGCGACCGATGACGATTTCGAGATGATCGAGACGCTCTATGGCGTCGGTTATCGCTTCAAGGAGCAGTAAGGACCTTCGTGGCCACGCTCGACCCGCACGCTGAGGAAACGGGGTCCCGCACGGACCCCGCCTCGGCCGAGAACGCGCATCGTTCCGGCCGGCGGGGCTGGCGTCTGCTGCTGATGCCGGTGTTCAAACTCTTCGACGCGGTCCGGCGCTTCATCGACTTCACCATCTTTTCCAGCCTGACCCGCCGCATCGTCGTGCTCAACATGGCGGGACTGCTGGTGCTGGTGGTCGGCATTCTCTATCTCAATCAATGGCGCGCCGGGCTGATCGATGCGCGCGTGCAGTCCCTGCGGGTGCAGGGCGAGATCATCTCGGCCGCCATCGCCGCCTCGGCCACGGTGGACAGCGACATCATCTCCATCGACCCCGACCGGCTGCTCGATGCGCAGGCGGGCACCATCTCGCCCTTTTCCTATTACGATCCGACGCTGGAATTCCCGATCAATCCGGAGCGGGTGGCGCCGCTTCTGCGCAATCTCATCACGCCCACCCGCACCCGGGCGCGCATCTATGATGGGCAGGGCCTGCTGATCCTGGACAGCGAAAACATCTATGCGCGCGGCGAAGTGCTGCGCCAGGCCATCGTCACCTCCAAGACCAGCCATTTCTTTCTCCTGGACTGGTTGAACGCCCTGTTCTCCTGGGCGCCGGGCGGCAATTACCCGACCTATCAGGAATACCAGGCCGACGAGGGCACCCGTTACCCCGAGGTCGCCTCGGCCCTGCAGGGCGCACCGGCCGATTTCGTGCGCGTCGATGCGCAGAACCAGCTGGTGGTTTCCGTGGCCGTGCCGGTGCAGCGCCTGCGCGCCATTGTGGGAGCGATCCTCCTGTCCACCGAGCCGGGCGATATCGATTCGGTGGTGGCGCAGGAGCGCTGGAGCATCCTGCGCATCGCCATGATCGCCGCTGGCGTTCAGGTGGTGCTCTCACTGCTCCTGGCGGGCACCATTGCCGGGCCGATGCGGCGCCTGTCGGCGGCGGCCGAGCGGGTGCAGACGGCCGGCGACGCACGGGCCGAAATTCCCGATCTCAGCGACCGGCCTGACGAGATCGGGCACCTGTCCGGCGCGCTGAGACGCATGACCGATGCGCTCTACAACCGTATCGAGGCCATCGAGCGCTTCGCGGCCGATGTCGCCCATGAGCTCAAGAACCCGCTGACCTCGCTGCGCTCCGCCGTCGAAACCCTGCCGCTGGCCAAGAAGCCGGAGGATCGCGAGCGCCTGACCAATATCATCCAACACGATGTGCGGCGGCTCGATCGCCTGATTACCGACATTTCCAGCGCCAGCCGGCTCGATGCCGAACTGGCCCGCGAAAGTGCGGAGCGCGTCGATGTCGAAAAGCTGGCCGAGGCGATGGTGGCCATCCAGAAGGATGTCGCCGCCGGGCGCGATGTCACCGTGGTCATGGGCAAGCGGACCGGGCGCGGCTCCACACTGGTCAATGGCCATGAGAGCCGGCTGGCCCAGGTCTTTGCCAATCTGGTGGACAATGCAGTCTCGTTCTCGCCACCGGGCGGCACGGTGACGGTCGCCATCTCCACCGAGGGCGAGGCCATCACCGTCACGGTGACCGATGAGGGCCCCGGCATTACCGGCGATGTCAGCCGCATCTTCCAGCGCTTCTATACCGACCGCCCGGAAGCCGAGAGCTTCGGCAATCATTCGGGGCTGGGGCTGTCAATCTCCAAGCAGATCGTGGATGCCCACAAGGGCCGCATCCGCGCCCAGAACCGCACCGACCGTTCCGGCGCGATTTTTACAATTGTGCTGCCAAGGGCCCGCAAATAGACTCACGGCCATGAACAAGCCAGTCAATGTGCATGGGACGGGTCTCGTCCTGGGTGAAACCGGCGTGCTCTTGCGTGGCCCTTCGGGGGCCGGCAAGTCGGTACTTGCCATGGCGCTGCTCGATCGCTGGGACGTGCGGGGGCACCCGGCCTTTCTGGTGGCGGATGATCGAATCGACATTGCCGACGAGGGCGACCGGCTCATCATGCTGGCGCCGCCGCAACTGGCAGGGCTCATCGAGCTGCGTGGCCGCGGGATCGTGTCGCGGCCGCACCGGGAATGGGCCAGGCTCGATCTGGTCATCGACCTGGTGCCCGAAATGACCCGCATGATCGAGGAAGAGGAATTGCAGACAGACCTGCACGGCCACGTCCTGCCGCGCGCCCCGGTGCCGCAAACCGGGGTTGTCAGCCTCGGGCATCAGATTCTCCTCGTGGTCGAAGCGGTGAACGCAAGCGTTCAACATCCCAAGACGTGACAAATTATCCCTTGCAACGATTTTCGATGGAGACAAGACTGTGCCCCGCTTGGCCGCCGGCACCCTGCAGCGGCCCGGGCGGGGGGCTTGAGAGCCGTCGCGACGTTTCATTCCGGCTGCGGCGGCCGTCTGGGGAAAGTGCATGATCGGATTGGTTCTGGTGACCCACGGCGCGCTGGCCGATGAGTTCAAGCTGGCGATGGAGCATGTGGTTGGTCCACAGGAATATGTCGAGACCATCGCCATTGGCCCGGAAGACAATGCCGAAAGCCGGCGCGACGACATCCTCAAGGCGCTCGACCGCGCCGATAGTGGCGATGGTGTCATCATCCTGACCGACATGTTCGGCGGCACGCCCTCCAACCTCGCCATCTCGGTGATGCAGAACCGCAAGGTCGAGGTGATTGCCGGGGTCAACCTGCCCATGCTGGTCAAGCTCGGTCGCATTCGCGGCGAGATGAGCATGGAAGATGCGGTGGCCATGGCCCAGGAAGCGGGCCGCAAATATATCACCGTCGCCAATTCGATCCTGGGTAGCTGACACCATGGATGCCGGCCGCGCCCTCGCGCAGCAATTGACGATCGTCAACCGCAAGGGTCTTCACGCCAGGGCCTCGGCGCGGTTCGTGCGCACGGCCGAATGCTTCGACGCGACCATTGCCGTGATCAAGGACGGCACCTCGGTGGCCGGCAATTCGATCATGGGCCTGATGATGCTCGGGGCCGGCCCCGGCTCGACCATCCTGGTGCAAGCCACCGGCAAGCAGGCGCGCGAAGCGCTCGAGGCCATAGTTGAACTGGTCAATAACGGTTTTGACGAGGATGTGGACGGCGCCGAGGCGTGAGCGGCCGACGAGCAGCCATCGCAGCGGAACCCGCCACTTTTTCTTACCGTTTGGTCTGACAATACTCATCTCTGTCGGGGACGAGGAGAGGCAGGTTTGTTGCGACGCTTGATAGCCGGAACCGGAGGGGTCGCGCTGGCCGTGGTCCTCAGCCAGTTTCCCGAATATGCCCAGCAATATACCCAGCGGCTGGGTGGCGCGGTCGATGAACTGCGCGTCATCACCGCCGATTTCGACCGTGCCGCGGCCGAAGGCGGCCTGGACCGGCAGGCGGCGCTTGATCGCTATAATGCCTCCAATGACGATTTCCTGGCCGGGCGCGGCATGTCGATGACTGCCACCTTCCAGCGTTATGAAATGTTGAGCAGCACGCTGGCGCAGATCGAAGGCGCGGGGCCGGTGGAACGGCTGCAATCGCTGCCTGCGTTTCTCGATACCGATATCGGGCGCCGGACGCTGGAAGCCTATAAACCGGCCGTCCCGGTCACCATGGAAGGCATCTTCTATGCGGGCGGCGGCTTCATCCTGGGCTATTTCGTCCTCTCCGCCCTTGTGCGGTTCGTCGCCCTGCCCTTCCGGCGGCGGAACAGGGTGCGGGTGACACGGGCCTAGCGGGCCCGTGGCCACTCCGCTGCAGTCCTCGGGCTTGACCTGAGGACCTACTCCACATCCACCGCGCTGCGAGTGAGCCCCGGATCAGGCCCGAGGGGAACGCTGCGTTTTGGGGCGGCCATGCCATTCGAGCTGCCACTCAACCATAGGTCTCGTGGCCTCCTTCCCTCTGGTCACGCCACCGGCGTGCCCAGCCCTTCGGGACGGGGCGGAGTCTCAAGGCCTGCTCGCCTAAAATCTCCCCACTGGGGAGATTTTGCCTTCGGTACGGCCTGCCTTTCGAGCATAGCTCTCAAGGCCTGCTCGCCTAAAATCTCCCCACTGGGGAGATTTTGCCTTCGGCACGGCTCTCAGTTCGGGGCGTAGAAGATGTGGCTGTCGACGGCAGCGACACGGCTGAAGGTATTGGCCCAGGACGGGCGCACGGCCGTGGTGTGATAGTAGAGCGCCGAGCCGGGCAGCGCGCCGATATCCTCGCCCTGGGCGAATTCGGCATAGACGGTCTTGGCCAGATCCTGGGACCGGGCCCAGGCGCGGCGCTCGCCGGGCGTGTCGTCGCGGCCATCGCAGGCAAAGGTGAACTGGCAGCGATAGCGGCCCTTTTCGGCATTCTGGTAGACGACGCCGCAGAGCGAGCCGGGGAATTTGGACGAACGGGCGCGATTGACGATGACATTGGCAACCGCGAGCTGGCCGAGTGCCGTCTCGCCGCGGGCCTCGTGATAGATCGCCTGCGCCAGGCATTCACGCTCGGAATTGGCCACGGTGACGCGCTTGGCCGTGGGCTGGTAGCCCGATTGCACATAGGAGGCCAGGAGGTCGCTGGTGACCGATGGCAGCGGACGCGGTGTCGGCTGGGTGAAGCTGTCGATGGCGGAAAGGGCGGTATTGCTGCCGCCAAACGACCCACGGCTGATATAGCCCATGAGCAGATCATTGGTCAGTTCGGGCTGCGGGCCGGCCAGGGTGACATCCACCGAACGCAGTTCCTGCTGGCGCTTGACGTAGTTGGCGAGGAGCGCCGCCGTCAGCGGCTGCTGGCCGGGTGCCAGCGGCATGGCGGTGGCGCCAAGGGCGGGCTGATGGCGCAGTGCCACGACGTCGGCGGGAACGGGTTCGGGCAGGGCAATGGCAGTCTGGGCATGGGCAGGCGACAGCGTCACGAACAGAACGAGTGCGGCAGCACTCAAGGCCAGCACGGGCGAAAGGGCGCGCGCGAGTTTCTGCTGCCAGCCAGAGTTCAATGCCTAGTCCTTACCCCTGGGCCCATCCAGTGCTTCCGGTGGGCCTTCTGTTCCAGGGTCCGCCTCGCGGAGGGCCCCTGCACTTCCCGGGTGGCACACTAGCCAAGGCCGCGCCGGGATGGAAGTCGAAATTTACGGCTGGTTAACCATAGCCATTAGCGACTTAAGGCAGAGTTAACGCGCCCCAAGACCCAGGAAAACCCTAGAAATTTCCTCGGTTTGGACGTGCTGAACCGCGCCTTACCCGGTTCGACAAAGCTTTAACGATCTGGTGGAATGGTTAATCGTGATCGCCGGGGGAAGGTCAAAGCCGACCAAGGCTGGCGCCCCCGGCCATGCGATCAGTCGCTGTCGAAGGCCGCCAGGTGCACATGAACCAGGCTTTCCATGATGAATACACCCAGGGCATGGATGTCGTCATTGGGACCCACCAGGTCGGGCACCATGATGGTCTGCATGCCCGCGGCATGGGCCGCGCGGACGCCCGAATGGCTGTCCTCGAGTGCCAGGCACCGGGTCGGGTCAATGCCGAGCCGTTCGGCGGCGAGCAGGTAGGGCTCGGGGTGGGGCTTGGGATTGACCACGTCGTCTCGCGTCACCACGGTGTCGAACAGGTCGAGCAGGCCGGCTGCCTGCAAATGGTGCGCGGCATGGGGACTGCGCGAGGAGGTCGCGACCGCCGTGGGAATGCCGCGGGCCCGGAGTTCGGTGATGAACTCGAATGCGCCCGCCTTGACCGGCACCCCGCCATGACTGCGCTCGCGCATGATCACCCGGCACTTCTCGTCGAACAGGGAATAGGGGAAGGCCACGCCATAGGCTTCGAGCAGCAGTTGGTTGGTGCGCTCGTGGCTGGAGCCGACCATGGAGCGGTGCACGTCATGGGTCATCTCGAAGCCCAGTTCGGTGCAGACGTCAAAGACGATGTCGCGGAAGACGGCTTCGGTGTCGAGCAGGGTACCGTCCATATCGAAGATGGCGGCGTCGAAGGGCGCCAGGCGAATGGCGGCAGGAGCGGCAAGCGGTGCAGGTGTCATCCGTGGTTCTATAGGCCGATTTGACGACAATCGCCAGACAGGCCCGCGCAGGTCGGGGTTGCAGCGCGACGAACGAATTGCGCTCTGCTAGCGTTGCCCACCATGACCCAGTTCCAGCCCGCCATCACCCACCAGACCCTCGGCAGCGATTTTGTCGATGAGGTCGACCCGGCCGATTTCCCCAAGGCTGTACTGCGCCATCGTGACTGGCGCTGGGCCGAGCGGATCGGACTGGGCGGGCTCAGCGACGATGACTGGGTCGCGCATTTTGGGCGTTTCACCCCCCTGCCCGGCTCGCTGCCCCGGCCGCTGGCACTGCGCTATCACGGCCATCAGTTCCGCAGCTACAATCCCGAACTGGGGGATGGGCGCGGGTTTCTCTTTGCGCAATGCATTGACCCGGTGGATGGACGCCTGCTCGACCTTGGCACCAAGGGCTCGGGCAAGACCCCCTGGTCGCGCGGCGGCGATGGACGCCTGACGCTCAAGGGTGGGGTGCGCGAGGTGCTGGCCACCGAAATGCTCGAAGCGCTGGGAGTCTATACCTCGAAGAGCTTTTGCCTTGTCGAGACCGGTGAACAGCTCTGGCGCGGCGACGAACCATCACCCACCCGCTCATCTGTGCTGACACGGTTGAGCCACAGCCATATCCGCATCGGCACCTTCCAGCGCCTGGCCTATCTCGAAGACACCGACAACCTCGGCAAGCTGCTCGATTATTGCATCGCCCAATATTATCCCGCCCTCGCCGACGCAGAGGACCGGGCCGTCGCCTTTCTCGAGACGGTGGTGGCCAATGTCGCGCGGCTGGGCGCGCAATGGACTGCCGCCGGCTTTGTGCATGGCGTGCTCAACACCGACAATATCAACATTACCGGCGAGAGCTTCGACTATGGGCCATGGCGCTTCCTGCCCCATTACGACCCCGATTTTACCGCCGCCTATTTCGACGAGACCGGCCTTTACAGCTTCGGCCGACAGCCGGACACGCTGGCCTGGAACCTGACCCGTCTGGCCGAATGCCTGCTGCCGCTCTCGAGCATCGAAAAGCTGGAGCCGGCCCTCAACAGTGTCTGGCCGGTGTTTCGCGCAGAACTGCCAAGGCAGATGCTGCGGCGGCTGGGGCTCAAGCCGCGCGATGTCCAGCAGGATGGTGCCTTCGTGACCACGCTGTTCGGCTTCCTCTCGGAGAGCCAGGCACCCTATGAGCAATTCTTCTTCGACTGGCGCGGCGGGGCGCTGAGCGCCGGGCGTGCCGCGAACAGCCCGTCCGCGGCGCTCTATGCCGGCGAAGCGTTCCGCCCGGTGGCCGACCTGATGGAAGGCTTCGGCCCCAGCGACGACGTCAATCTCGACCACCCCTATTTTGCCCGCGAACGGCCCCGCACCATGCTGATCGACGAGGTCGAGGCGATCTGGGCGGCGATCGCCGAGCGCGACGACTGGAGCCTGTTCGAAAACACGCTTTCCGAAATCGCCCAGATGCGCGATGCATACGGCATCACGCCATAAGCGCCAGGAGGACAGCATGCCCGTTTACGCACTCGATGGCATCGCGCCGCGGATCGACGAGAATGTCGGCTGGATCGCCCCGACCGCCGTCCTTGTCGGCGATGTCGTGGTGGGCCCGGAAGCCGGCATCTGGTTTGGCGTGGTGGCGCGGGGCGATATCGAGACCATCACCATCGGCGCCCGCTCCAATGTGCAGGAGAACTGCGTCCTGCATACCGATAGGGGCTTTCCCCTGACCATCGGGGCCAATGTCACTATTGGCCACGCAGCGATCGTGCATGGCTGCAGTATTGGCGACAATACGCTGATCGGCATGGGCGCGACGGTGCTCAACGGCGCGGTGATCGGGAAGAATTGCCTGATCGGCGCCAATGCGCTGGTGACCGAGGGCAAGGTGATCCCGAACAATTCCCTGGTCATGGGCGCGCCGGCGAAAGTGGTGCGGGAAATTGATGCCGAGGGTGAGGCTGGTCTCGCCGCCTCGGCGGACCGCTATGTGAGCAATGCCAAGCGTTTTGCGGCTGGGATGAAGCCGGTTGCCGGACATGGGATCGAGTTCGATCCGGCGTGAGGCGATCACCCCACCCTAGCTGCGCCAGGACGCTCCGCGTCCGGCTGCGCTACTCTCCCCATCTAGGGGAGGGAGTGATAAACATTGGCATCTCGGCCCTGCACCTCCCTCCCCTTGAGGGGAAGGGATCGAGGGTGGAGTGACCGGCTAGCACCCTCATCCGATCTCATAGGGCACGACGCTGCGCCGATCGGCCGGTACGGAAATCCCGGCGGCCAGCGGTGGCACCGCGCGTTGCGGGCAATTGCGGCGTTCGCAGATGCGGCAGGAGATGCCGATGGGCTCGAAGGGCGCGCCATTGAGGTCGAGATCGTCGGCATAGACCAGCCGCCCGGCATGGCTGATTTCGCAACCCAGGGCGTAAGCATAACGCCGCGTGGTGCCGCGATAGCCGCCCATGCGCTTTTCGGCGCTCCAGGCGAGACAGAGATAGCGATTGCCATCGGGCGTTTCGGCTAATTGCCTTATGATCTGCCCATGCGCCTCGAAGGCGCGATGCACGTTCCACAAGGGGCAGGCGCCGCCGAAGCGGGCAAATTGCAGCGCCGTGGCCGAATGGCGCTTGGTGATGGTGCCGGCGGCATCAACCCGCGCAAAGAAGAACGGCACGCCCTTTTCGCGAGGCCTTTGCATGGTCGAGAGGCGATGCGCCACCTGTTCGAGGCTGGCCCCGAAGACCCGCGCCAGTTCCTCGATGTCGAAGCGATAGGCATCAGCGGCCTTCAGGAACGCGCCATAGGGCATGTGCAGCGCCCCGGCGAAGTAGTTCGCCAGCCCCATGCGGGCGATGGCGCGCGCTTCGGCCGCCTTGAAGCTGGCGCCATCGAGCAGCGTGTCGAGAAGCGTTGCCTGTTCCAGCCCGCACAGGACCGTGGCGATCTGGAAGAACTGGCTTGAGGTGTCGAGATGGGCGTTGACCCAGAGCGTCCGGTTGGGCCGGTCGAACTCGACAAGCTGGTCACCACTGGCCGGGGGGCTCAAGACCACGCGGATCGCATGGGTCTCGGCGCAATAGTCGATCAGGTGCCGCAGCCGGTCGGGGCCGAACTCGCCCAGTTCCGTGGCCAAGGCTTCGGCGGCGCGGTCGAGTGGGTCGATATAATTGTCGGCATAGTGGAAGAAGTCGCGCACTTCCTCATAGGCGGTCTGGACGCTCGATTGCGGATCGCGCGCCAGCGCCGCATCCATGCCTGCCAGTTTCTCGTTGGTCTTGCGATAGGCCTCGTAGAGCGCCAGCACCGCCCGGGCCATGTCGGGGGCGTTGGATGCCACTGATTTCAGCTCCTGCAGGTTCGGCACCGCCTCGCCAAAGACCGGATCGGCCAGCGCCTCGCGCAGGTCGACCACCAGCCGGTCCGACGCATCAGTGGCCAAGCTGGCCAGGTCGAGATCGAAGCTGTCGGCCAAAGCCAGCATGACCGAGGCGGTCAGCGGCCGCTGATTGGATTCGATCTGATTGACATAGGAGGGGGAAATCTCGAGCCGCGCCGCCAGTTCGGCCTGGGTGAGCTTGTGCTGCGCCCTGAGCGCCCGCAGCCGGGCGCCGGCAAAGACCTTTCTGGGGGCCATATTCACAACTCCACAAATTTACCGAGTGCGCGCTGTGTGTTTGTAGCAGACTTGCCCTTTCCTGTCTTGGGCGCGATGGATCAAGGCGATAAGGTCGCCTCTGGACGACAAGCGGGAGGCTTTTGATGCAGGACATTCTGGATGCCCTTGAACAGAAGCGCGCTGAAGCGCGACTGGGCGGCGGGCAAAGGCGCATCGACACCCAGCATGGCAAGGGCAAGCTGACGGCGCGCGAGCGGCTCGACGTGCTGCTCGATCCCGGAAGCTTCGAAGAATACGACATGTTCGTCACCCATCGAGCGACCGATTTCGGCATGGCCGACACCATCATTCCCGGCGATGGCGTGGTGACCGGCTGGGGCACCATTGAAGGGCGCCTCGTCTATGTGTTCAGCCAGGACTTCACCGTCTTTGGCGGGTCGCTGAGCGAAACCCACGCCAAGAAGATCTGCAAGATCATGGACCTGGCCATGCAGAATGGTGCGCCGGTGATCGGGCTCAACGATAGTGGTGGCGCGCGCATCCAGGAGGGCGTGGCGTCGCTCGGCGGCTATGCCGATGTGTTCTGGCGCAATGTGCAGGCCTCGGGCGCCATCCCGCAGATCTCGGTCATCATGGGGCCCTGCGCCGGTGGCGCGGTCTATTCGCCCGCCATGACCGACTTCATCTATATGGTCGAGGACACGAGCTACATGTTCGTGACCGGGCCGGATGTGGTGAAAACCGTCACCAACGAAACGGTGACCCAGGAAGAACTGGGCGGCGCCTCGACCCACACCAAAATCTCCTCGGTCGCCGACGCGGCCTTCGAAAACGACATCGAGACGCTGCTCGAAGTGCGAAGGCTCTTTTCCTATTTGCCGCTGGCCGCCGGGCAAAAGCCGCCGCGCCTGGTGACGCACGACCCGATCGACCGGCGCGATGACAAGCTCGACACCATCATTCCGGCCAGCGCCAACACGCCCTATGACATGCGCGAGGTGATCACCACGGTGGCCGATGAGGGCGATTTCCTCGAAATCCAGAGGAACCATGCCGGCAATATCCTCTGCGGCTTCATCCGGCTCGATGGGCATACGGTGGGCGTGGTGGCCAACCAGCCCTTGGTGCTGGCGGGTTGCCTCGACATCAATGCCTCCAAGAAGGCCGCGCGCTTCATCCGCTTCTGCGACAGTTTTGAAATCCCGATCCTGACCTTTGTCGACGTACCCGGCTTCCTGCCCGGCGTGGCGCAGGAATATGGCGGCATCATCAAGCATGGCGCCAAGCTCCTGTTCGCCTATTCCGAGGCCACCGTGCCGCTGGTCACCGTTATCACGCGCAAGGCCTATGGCGGCGCCTATGACGTGATGGCGTCCAAACACATCAAGGCCGACGTCAACTATGCCTGGCCAAGCGCGGAGATTGCGGTGATGGGGGCCAAGGGCGCGACGGAGATCCTCTATCGCTCAGAACTCTCTGACAAGGAGAAGATCGCCCAGCGCACGGCGGACTATGAAGCCCGCTTCGCCAATCCCTTCGTCGCCGCCGAACGCGGTTTCATCGACGACGTCATCATGCCGCACGGCACACGCCGCCGGGTGATCCGGGCTTTTTCGACGCTGCGCCACAAGACTGCGCAGGGTCCGAAGAAGAAGCACGACAATATTCCGTTGTGAGGGCGAGGATGTCAGCCAGAAACACCGGCAGAACTCCCTCCCCCTTGCGGGGAGGGATGGGGTGGGGGGTCGAATGTCCCGGGACCTAGCCAGAAAACTCCGCCGCCAATTCTCCCCGCCTGAACAAGCGTTCTGGCGGATCACGCATTCCCTTCGACAGGCCGGCTGGAAGTTCCGTCGCCAGCACTTGATCGGGACGTACTATGTCGACTTTGCGTGTCTGCATGCGGGACTGATTGTTGAGGTCGATGGCGACAGTCATGGGACCGAGATTGTCCAAAGCAACGACGCAATGCGGGACGACTACTTACGAGGGCGAGGTTTCACAGTGATGCGCTTTGGCAACCGCGATGTGCTGCACAATCCGGAGGGCGTGTTCAACGTCCTGAGCTCGTACCTCAACACCCTGCCCGCGAGCCCCCCACCCCGGCCCTCCCCGCGAGGGGGAGGGAGCCGCATCGAGTATGCCGATGGCAAAGAGGACACAAAATGACAATCCAAAAACTCCTCATCGCCAATCGGGGCGAGATTGCCTGCCGGGTAATCAAGACGGCGCGGAAGATGGGCATTGCCACGGTCGCGGTCTATTCGGACGCCGACCGGGAAGCGCTGCATGTGAAAATGGCCGACGAGGCCGTGCATATCGGCGGATCGGCGGCCAAGGATTCCTACCTCCAGATCGACAAGATCATCGCCGCCTGCAGGGCAACCGGCGCCCAGGCCGTGCATCCGGGCTATGGCTTCCTTTCCGAGAATGCCGCCTTTTCGGCCGCGCTCGAAAAGGCCGGGATCATCTTTGTCGGCCCGCCCCCGGCGGCCATCGAGGCGATGGGCGACAAGATCACCTCCAAGAAACTCGCGGCCGAGGCGGGCGTCTCGACCGTGCCGGGCCATATGGGCCTGATCGACGATGCCGAGCATGCCGTCACCATCGCCAAGTCCATCGGTTATCCGGTGATGATCAAGGCCAGTGCCGGCGGCGGCGGCAAGGGCATGCGCATTGCCTGGAATGACGCGGAGGCGCGCGAGGGCTTCGAACGCTCGAAATCGGAGGCGGCGTCCAGCTTTGGTGACGATCGCATCTTCATCGAAAAATTCGTCACCGAGCCGCGGCATATCGAGATCCAGCTCATCGCCGACGGGCATGGCAATGTGCTCTACCTCAACGAGCGCGAATGCTCGATCCAGCGGCGCAACCAGAAGGTGATCGAGGAGGCGCCCTCGCCTTTCCTCGATGAGACCACCCGCAAGGCCATGGGCGAGCAGTCGGTGGCTTTGGCCAAGGCCGTGGGCTATCGCAGCGCCGGGACGGTGGAATTCATCGTCGACAAGGACCGCAAGTTCTACTTCCTCGAAATGAATACGCGCCTTCAGGTCGAGCATCCGGTGACCGAACTGATCACGGGGCTGGACCTGGTCGAACTGATGCTGCGCGTGGCCAATGGCGAAAAGCTGCCGCTGACCCAGGCTGAGGTAAGACGCGACGGCTGGGCCATGGAAAGCCGGCTCTATGCCGAGGACCCCTACCGGAATTTCCTGCCTTCGACGGGACGCCTCACCCGCTATCGGCCACCGGCCGAAAGCGTCAGCGAGGCGCTGGTCGTGCGCAACGATACGGGCGTCTTCGAGGGTGGCGAGATTTCCACCTTCTACGATCCGATGATCGCCAAGCTCTGCACCTGGGCGCCCACGCGCATCGAAGCCATCAATGCCATGGCGGTGGCGCTGGACAGTTTCGAGGTGGAAGGCGTGGGCAATAATTTGCCCTTCCTCTCGACCGTGATGGAGCAGACCCGCTTCCGCGAGGGGCGGCTCACTACGGGCTATATTGCCGAGGAATTCCCGGACGGGTTTGCGGGCGCCGAACTCAGCGAGACGCATCACGCCGATGTCGTTGCCGCCGCCGCGCTGCTGATGGCACGTCGCGAGGCGCGCAGGCTCGGCGCCGAGGCGGAAAGCCAGTGGCATGTACAGGTGGATGACAAGGCCGAAACTGTCATCTTGCACCAGAAGGGTCTGGAAACGATCGTGGACATGGGCTGGCGCAGCCAGGCGGCGCATTTGCACTGGCAGCCGGGCGAGACGCTGGCGCGGCTGGAATGGTCGGGCGGCGGACTTGCCGTGCTCAAGGTCAACCCGACCACCTCCGGCTTCCGCATCCGCTATCGCGGGGCCGATTTGAAGGTGCTCGTGCTCAGGCCCCATGTGGCGCAATATCTCAAGCATATGCCGATCAAAGTGCCGCCCGACATGAGCAAATATCTGCTCTGCCCGATGCCGGGCCAGGTGGTGCGGATCGATGTCAGCGAGGGCGAAATTGTGGAGGACGGACAGACGCTGGCCGTCGTCGAGGCGATGAAGATGGAAAACGTGCTCAAGGCCGAAAAGCGCGCCCGCGTTGCCAAGGTGCATGTCGTGCCTGGGGCGGTGCTGGCGGTGGATGCGGTGATGCTCGAATTCGAGGCGGTCTCGTGATGGCTCGCAGGGAAGCCTTGGCTCTTTCGCCTCCCTCCCCCTTGAGGGGAGGGATCGAGGGTGGGGGTGTCGGCGGCTTGGGCGAACACCAACTGGCCAATCCTGGACGAAACAACGACACCCCCACCCCAGCTCTGCTTCGGCCCTGCGGGCCGAGCGACGCTACCCTCCCCTCAAGGGGGAGGGAGGCGCAAAACGCGACGCCGGCAGAAGGAGCAGACTATGTCCGATAGTCACGACAAATGGGCCGCCCTCGCCCAGCGCGAACTCCGCGACACGCCGCTCTCATCGCTCGACCGCGACTATGGCGGGATCGGGGTGAGACCTGTCTATTTCGGCGAGGGCTCGGAAATCCCGGGCGTCGAGCCGTTCACCCGTGGCGTGCGGGCGACCATGTATGCCAATCGCCCCTGGACCATCCGCCAATATGCGGGTTTCTCCACGGCGC
This sequence comes from Devosia salina, assembly GCF_019504385.1. NCBI lineage: Bacteria > Pseudomonadati > Pseudomonadota > Alphaproteobacteria > Hyphomicrobiales > Devosiaceae > Devosia > Devosia salina. The sequence continues at coordinate 143,502 of NZ_CP080590.1, read as the reverse complement.
GGGAGAGCAACGCCTTTTACCGGCAGGCGCTGGAAAAGGGGCAGAAGGGGCTTTCCGTCGCCTTCGACCTGGCCACCCATCGCGGCTATGACAGCGATCATCCGCGTGTGGTCGGCGATGTCGGCAAGGCGGGCGTCGCCATCGATTCGGTCGAGGACATGAAGGTGCTGTTCGACGGCATTCCGCTCGACCAGATGAGCGTCTCCATGACCATGAATGGCGCGGTCATTCCGGTCCTGGCCATGTTCATCGTGGCCGCCGAGGAACAGGGCGTCCGGCAGGATCAGCTCGAGGGGACCATCCAGAACGACATCCTCAAGGAGTTCATGGTCCGCAACACCTATATCTATCCGCCCGAGCCCTCGATGCGGATCGTTGGCGATATCATCGCCCATACCGCAGAGCATATGCCGCGCTTCAACTCGATCTCGATCTCCGGCTACCACATGCATGAGGCCGGAGCCACGGCGGTGCAGGAGCTGGCCTATACCCTGGCCGATGGCATGGAATATGTGCGAGCCGCGCAGGCCCGCGGGCTCGATATCGACCGCTTTGCGGGGCGGTTGAGCTTCTTTTTCGGCATTGGCATGAACTTCTTTTTGGAAGTGAGCAAGCTGCGCGCTGCGCGGCAGCTGTGGAGCGAGATCATGACCGGGCTGGGCGCGAAGGACCCGCGCTCGAAAATGCTGCGCACGCATTGCCAGACTTCGGGCGTGTCGCTGACCGAGCAGGACCCGCACAACAATATCGTGCGCACCACCATCGAGGCGATGGCTGCGACGCTGGGCGGCACACAGAGCCTTCATACCAATTCCTTCGACGAAGCCATTGCGCTGCCCACGGAGTTTTCGAGCCGCATTGCCCGCAATACCCAGCTCATCCTGCAACATGAAAGCCGCATCACCGATGTGGTCGATCCGCTGGGCGGCTCCTATTATGTCGAGGCGCTGACCGCTGAACTGGTCAACCATGCCCGCGCCCTGATCGATGAGGCCGAAGCCCAGGGCGGCATGACCGCCTTTGTGCAATCGGGCGGCCCCAAGCTGGCCATCGAGGAAGCCGCGGCCCTCCGCCAGGCGCGCGTGGATCGGGGCGAAGACGTCATTGTCGGGGTCAATCGCTATCGCGTCGAGGCCGAGGAAAAGATCGAAGTTCGCGCCATCGACAATGCCAAGGTCCGCGCCGAGCAGATCGCCCAGCTCGAGCGCATCCGCGCGACACGCGACGAGGGCAAGTGCCAGTCCATGCTGGCAGCCCTGCGCGAGTTTGCCGCCAAGGACGAGGGGAACCTCCTTGAGGCCGCCATCGAGGCGGCCCGTGCGCGCGCCACCTTGGGCGAAATCTCCCAGGCCATGGAGGATGTCTTTGGCCGCCACCGCGCCGTGACCAAGGTGATTTCCGGGGTCTATGCCGGTGGCTATGGCGAGGACCCGCAGCTCAAATCCGTCGCCGATCGCGTCCATGCCTTCAAGGCGGCGCGCGGCCGGGCGCCTTCCATCTTTATCGCCAAGATGGGGCAGGATGGACACGACCGGGGCGCCAAGATCATCGCCTCGGCCTTTGCCGATCTCGGCTTTGCGGTCCATATGGGGGACCTGTTCGAAACCGCGCCGGAAGTTGCCGCCCATGCCGATGACCTCGGCGTCGATGCGGTGGGCGTCTCCTCGCTCGCCGCCGGGCACAAGACGCTGGTGCCCGAGCTCATCGCCGCGCTGAGGGATCGTGGACTGGGCGAGGTGACCGTGGTGGTGGGCGGGGTCATTCCCGAGCCCGACTATGACTTCCTCTACGAGGCCGGTGTCGCTGCCATTTTTGGCCCCGGCACCAATGTGCTCGATGCCGCCTTTTCCGTGCTCAACGAGATCGAGGGAAGGCTCTCCAATCGATGATCGGCCGCCTCAACCACATCGCCATCGCCGTGCCCGATCTCGCCGCGGCCGTGGAAACCTATCGCGATCAACTGGGCGCCCGGATCGGGCCGGCGCAGGCCCTGCCCGAACACGGCGTCACCGTGGTCTTCATCGATACGGGCAATACCAAGGTGGAACTGCTCGAGCCATTGGGCGCGGCCTCGCCCATTGCCGCCTTTCTCGAGAAGAACCCGGCCGGGGGCATGCATCACCTCTGCTTCGAAGTGCCCGATATTGCGGCGGCCATGGCCCGGCTGCAGGCCGGCGGGGCGCGGGTGCTCGGCGATGGCCGCCCCCGCATCGGGGCCCATGGCAATCCAGTCATCTTCCTGCACCCCAAGGACTTTACCGGCACGCTGATCGAGCTCGAGCAGGTCCCGGCCTGAGCCGTTTGCCCGGAATTAACCAAACGGCCACATTGGCCCGCCGGTAAGGGGCTCATCAACGCCTCGCCCCTAATATCGGCTCCCACAGCAGGTGCGGGCTCTCGGGCAAGGTATGAGCAAGGCTCAAGCAGAAGGACATCGCGGAGACTGGCGCCGGACCATGGCGGTGCCGATGCTGCTGGCGCTTGTCGCCATGGGCGTGGCTGCCATCCTGCTCGACCGGCAGAACCAGCAGATCGCCGAAAACCGGCTCAGGGCCGACACGCTGGCCCAGATTTCGGTGATCCGGGCCAAGCTCGAAGGCAATATTTCGGGCAATATCCAGCTGGTCAAAGGTCTGGTGTCGGTCATTTCGACCGAGCCGGACATGGACCAGGCGCGGTTCGACACGCTTGTCAGCAATCTCTTTGAGGAAGATAGCCAGCTGCGCTCGGTCGCGGCGGCGCCCGACCTTGTCATCGCCATGACCTACCCGCTCAAGGGCAATGAGGCCGTCATCGGTCTCGATTACCGGCAGGTGCCGGCGCAATGGTCCGCGGTCAAGACCGTGCTCGAAACCGGGCAGCTCAACATTGCCGGGCCGGTCAATCTGGTCCAGGGCGGCCGTGGCTTTATCGGCCGCTTCCCGGTCTATTCCGGCCTGGACGCGGAGCGGCGCTTCTGGGGCGTGGTTTCGGCCGTGGTCGATGTCGACCGGCTCTATGCCGATAGCGGCCTGCTCGACCCCGACCTTGGGCTCGACATTTCCATCACCGGCATGGATGGCACCGGCGCCACCGGCGAACGCTTCTTTGGACCGAACCTGGACGCGGCCCATCCGGTTGTGGCTGCCGTGGTGCTGCCCTCGGGCAGCTGGCAGATTGCCGCCGTGCCAAAGGGCGGCTGGAATGCCGATCCGCTCTCCGCCTGGGGGCTGCGCGGGCTGATCCTGGCGGCCGGCGCCCTGATCCTGTTCCCGGTCTTTCTCACCGCGCGGATGATCGGGGAGCGGCACGACCATATTCGCGAGCTGGGCGAACGTGAGGCAGAACTGGCCCGGCTCACCCGCCGTCTCAACCTGGCGCTGGACGTGTCCAAGGTCGGCGTGTGGGAATTGGATCTCTCGACCGATGCCGAGACCTGGGACGACCGCAACAACGAGATTTACGGCATGCCCACCGACGGCGGGCCACGCACGCATGAGCATTGGCGAGCCGCCATCCATCCCGAGGATCGCGAGCGCGCCGAAAGCACCTTCCGGACCATGATCCCCTCAGGCTATTACGAGACCGAGTATCGTGTGCTGTTGCCCGACGGCACGCTGCGCTATGTCCGCTCCGTGGGGGCGCTCTCTTCCGAGCCCGGCCAGCAGAACACGGTGGTGGGCGTCAACTGGGACGTCACCCGGGACGTCGAACTCAACGAAGATCTCCGGCGCGCCAAGCGCCAGGCCGAAGCGCGCAATAACGAGCTGGAAGCGGCCCGTATCCGCATCGAGCACAATGCGCTGCACGACAGCCTGACCGGCCTGCCCAATCGGCGCTATCTCGACGAAGTGCTGCAGCGTCACGCCGCCGACGGCTATCACGGCAGCGGCTCGATCGCATTGCTGCATATCGACCTCGATCGCTTCAAGCAGATCAACGACACGCTGGGCCATGCCGCGGGCGATGCGATGCTGGTGCATGCCAGCAAGGTGCTGCGCGCCAATTGCCGGGAAACCGATTTCGTGGCCCGGATCGGCGGCGACGAATTCGTCATCCTCTCCAGTGCCGGCGCCAGCGATGTGCGCCTCAAGCTGATCGCCGACCGCATCGTGCGCGAAATGCGCAAGCCGGCCGTGCATGAGGGCCATGAGTGCCGCTTCGGCGTCAGCATCGGCGTGGCCGTTTCGCGCGCCGCCGATATCGACGTCAGGCAATTGCTGGTCAATGCCGATATCGCGCTCTATCGCGCCAAGGCGCTGGGCCGCAACCGGCACGAATTCTTCACCGAAGCCCTGCAAGCCGAGGTGGTCCGCACCAAACGGGTGGCCGACGAGGTGCTCAAGGGCCTCGATACGCACGCCTTCCTGGCCCATTACCAGCCGCAATTCGACGCCCATAGTCTCGAGCTGGTCGGGGTGGAGGCGCTGGCACGCTGGCAGCATCCGTTGGACGGCCTCAAGGCACCCGACAGCTTCATGGATGTCGCCGAGGAGCTCAATGTGGTCGCCCAGATCGACCGCCTGATCCTCAACCAGGCGCTGTCCGACCTGGCCCGCTGGGATGCGATGGGCCTGCATGTCCCTCGCGCATCGGTCAATGTGTCTCTGCGGCGCCTGCACGACGAAGGGCTTGTCGAGAGCCTGAAGAGCCTGAAGCTGGCGCCGGGGCGGCTGGCGTTCGAACTGGTGGAATCGATCTATCTCGATGAAAGCGACGGCATCGTCGCCTGGAATATCGACCAGGTGAAAGAACTGGGCATCGATGTCGAGATCGACGATTTCGGCACCGGCTATGCGTCCATCGTCTCGCTGCAGAAACTGCATCCGCGCCGCCTCAAGATCGACCGCCAGCTGGTCATGCCCATCCTTGAGGAGCCGGCACAGCGCCAGCTCGTCGCCTCCATTGTCGATATCGGCAAGTCCATGGATATCGAGATCGTTGCCGAGGGCGTCGAGACCATGGAACACGCGGTCATCCTGCGCGACCTGGGCTGCGATATCCTGCAGGGCTATGCCTTTGCCCGCCCGATGAGCCGCGAAGCGCTCGAGGATTTCCTGCGCAAGACCCTACCGGCCCGCACGGCCTGAGGCCGGGCATCGGGCCAGCTGGCGCGCGGACCGGACAGCCTTTCGGATTCTCAGTCGACGAGGAAATAGGTGATGGTCGTGACCACGCGGACCTTCTTGTCGATCTGCTTTTCCGGCCGGTCATTGGGAATTTCCACCGCCGGCAGGATTTCGAACACGCCCTGATTGGCGGTCTGGATATCGCCAACCTGTGCGCCCGATTCAGTGGCGAACTGCTCGGCTGTTTCCTTGGCGCGCTGAGTGGCTTCGGTCAGCATTTCGCTCTTGAGATCATTGATGCCGGTGAAGACGAAGCTGGCGCCCGCGCTATAGGCGTCCGAGGAAAAGACCACACCCTGGCGCAGCAGGTCGGCCACCGAGCGGCTGGCTTCGGCCAGGTCCTGCACCCGGTCGGTGGTGACCAGCATGTCCTCGGTCAGGACGAAGCGATACTCATCGTTCATCGCGCCCGAATTGTAGCCAGCAGCGCGGTCCTCCACGAGAACGTTCTGCACCTGGATCTCATCGGCGACGAAGCCGCGGTCATCGAGGAAAGCGCGCACCGCGGCCTCGGAGGTCTCAAGGCTCGCCCGCGCCGCCTCCAGTGTCGGTCCCGTGGCCACGAAGCGGATGGGCCAGAAACCCAGATTGGCCTCGACCGAGCGCTCACTGAGGCCCTTGACCGTGACCACCCGCAGGGGTTGCCGGCTTTCGACCAGCGCGGTCCCGACAAACCAGCCAGCCAAGGCAATGCCTGCCGCCACGAAAAGCGCAGCAACAATCCCAACCAATTTCATGATAGGTCCCTCTCCCATGTCCCCTGTCGGGGAGTTGAGCGCCGGAATCGTGGCGCAACCAAGGCTTAGGAGGAGGCGGCTGAATGGTGGCTGAACAGAAGACATTCGGATTGGGCGTGGTGGGCGCCGGCATGGCAGCCAAGCCGCACGCGCAGGCGCTCAATGCCCTGAGAGACCGGATCGAGGTGCGTGGCGTCTGGCGGCGCAACCGCGCCGAACTCGACCAGTTCTGTGCCGAATACGACTTTCCCGCCGCCCCCAGCTACGAGGCCATGCTGGCCGATCCGGCAATCGAGGCTATCCTGGTGCTGACCCCGCCCAATGCCCGCGAGGAGATCGTCGCCGCGGCGGCCGGGGCGGGCAAGCATGTGCTGATGGAAAAGCCGGTGGAGCGCACCACGGCAGCGGCCGAACGGATCGTGGCGTCCTGCGAAAAAGCCGGGGTGACGCTGGGCATCATCTTCCAGCACCGGTTCCGCGCCGCCTCCATGGCGCTGGCGCAAAAGATGGCGAAGGGCGAGTTGGGCGCCCTGCACGCCGTGCATCTGGTCGTGCCCTGGTGGCGGCCGCAGCATGGCTATTATGACAAGCCCGGACGCGGCAGCTTCGCCCAGGATGGCGGCGGGGTGCTGATCACCCAGGCGATCCATTCGCTCGACCTGATGCTGAGCCTGACCGGCCCGGTCCGGGCGGTGACCGCACTGTCCGCCACCACCGGCTTCCACCAGATGGAGACCGAGGATTTCGTGGCCGGCGGGCTCGAATTTGCCAATGGCGCCGTGGGCGGGCTGATGGCGACCACCGCCAATTTCCCCGGCGGGGCGGAAAGCCTGACGCTCAATTGCGAACGTGCCACGGCGACCCTGACCGGCGGCAATCTTACCCTCAACTGGTTTGACGGCCGCACCGAAACCATCGGGGAAGCCAGCAATTCGGGTGGCGGAGCCGACCCGATGGCTTTCCCCTTCGACTGGCATATGGCCCAGATCGCCGACTTTGCAGAAGCCGTGCGGCAGGGCCGGCAACCGGTGTCGACCGGCCACACGGCCCTGGCGGTACATCGGCTGATCGACGCGCTGATCCGCTCCGGACAGGAGGGGCAGCGCGTCGTGGTCTAGGCCCTCGTTCTGTCGCGTGTCCGAACCGCAAAAGTGGTGTCCACTTTTGCCGAAAACGCTCTAGGCTGCGGCCTTTTTCCGGGCGATGCGGGCGCGGATGCTCTCGACATCGGCCCGGGGCGTGGCAGCGAACAGGGTCTTGGTATAGTCGTGCTGCGGATCGGCAAAGACCGCATCGCGGCTGCCATGTTCGACCACATCGCCGAAATACATCACCATCACCTCGTCGGCGATATAGCGCACGACGGAAAGGTCGTGGCTGATGAAGACATAGGTGAGGCCGAACTCGTCCTGCAGGTCCTTGAGCAGGTTGAGGATCTGCGCCTGGACCGAGAGGTCGAGGGCCGAGACCGGCTCGTCGAGCACCAGGAAGCTCGGGTTGAGCATCAGGGCGCGGGCAATGGCGATGCGCTGGCGCTGTCCGCCCGAAAACATGTGCGGGTAGCGGTTGAAGTGCTCGGGACCCAGGCCAACCTTGATCAGCATGGCCATGGCCTTTTCGCGCCTTTCGGCAGCCGGCATGTCGGTATTGAGCAGCAATGGCTCGGCCAGCACGTCGCCGATCTTCTGCCGCGGATTGAGCGAGCCATAGGGGTTCTGGAACACGATCTGCACCTTCTGGCGCATTTCGCGGGTCACATGGGCGGCGCTGGCGGGCAGGCCATCGATGAGGATTTCCCCGGAGGTCGGCGGATCGATCAGAGTGATCATCCGGGCCAGGGTAGACTTGCCACAACCGCTTTCGCCCACCACGGCCAGGGTCTTCCCCTTTTCGAGGGTGAAGTTGACGCCTTTTACGGCATGCACAACCTTGGCGGGCCGCAGGAAGCCACCCGAGACGACATAGTCGCGCTTGAGATCGCGGACTTCGAGAACGGGAGTGGTCATCGGCTCACTCCCGGGGCGGCTTCGAACATCATGTCGGAGACGGTCGGCAGGCGATCGCCCACGGCATTCTCGGGCAGGGCCGAAAGCAGGGCCCGGGTATAGTTCGATTGCGGGTTTTCAAACAGCGAGAGCACATCGGCCTCTTCCATCTTGTGCCCCTTGTACTGGACGATCACGCGGTCTGCCGTTTCGGCGACCACGCCCATGTCGTGGGTGATCATGATCAGCGCCATGCCGGTCTCGGACTGCAGCTTTACCAAGAGGTCGAGGATCTGCTTCTGGATGGTGACATCCAGCGCCGTGGTCGGTTCGTCGGCGATCAGGAGCTTTGGATTGCAGGCGATCGCGATGGCGATCATGACGCGCTGGCATTGGCCACCGCTCATCTGGTGCGGGAAGGCGCCGAGCCGTTCGGCGCCGTCGCGGATGCCGACCAGACGGAGCAATTCGATGGCCCGATCCCGCGCCGCCCGGCCACGCAAGCCCATATGCCAGGTCAACACCTCTTCGATCTGGAAGCCGATGGTGAAGCATGGATTAAGGCTGGCAACAGGTTCCTGGAAGATCATGGCAATGTCCTTGCCAATGATCTGGCGCCGTTCGGCCGGGCTCATGGCCAGCAGGTCCTTGCCCTCGAAGCGCATGACGTCGGCCGTGACGGTCGCGGTATTGGGCAGCAGGCCCATGGTGGCCAGCATGGCCACGGATTTGCCCGAACCGCTTTCGCCCACAATGGCCAGCACTTCACGGGCGTCCACGGAGATGTCGATGCCGTCGACGGCCTTGAAAAGGCCCACCGAGGTGTCGAACGCGACAGTCAGGTTCTTGATCTCAAGAAGGGGCATGGCTCAGCTCCGCTTGAGTTTGGGATCGAGCGCGTCACGCAGCCCGTCGCCGATGAGATTGATGGCCAGCACCGTGATCAGGATGGCCAGGCCCGGGAAGGTCACTACCCACCAGGCGCGCAGGATGAACTGCCGCGCCTCGGCCAGCATGGTGCCCCATTCCGGCGTCGGCGGCTGGGCGCCCAGGCCCAGGAAGCCCAGGGCGGCCGCATCCAGGATCGCACTCGAGAAGCTCAGCGTCGCCTGGACGATCAGCGGTGCCAGGCAGTTGGGCAGGATGGTCCGGAACATCAGTCGCAGATGGCCGGCACCGGCCACGCGGGCGGAGGTGACATAGTCCTTGCCCAGCTCGCCCAACACCGCCGAGCGGGTGAGGCGCACGAAGTGCGGTTGCAGCACCAGGGCGATGGCGATCATCATGTTGATCAGGCCCGGCCCCAGGATGGCCACCAGCACAAGCGCCAGCAGCAGCGAGGGGAAGGCCAGGATCAGGTCCATGACGCGCATGAGCACGGTATCGACCCAGCCGCCGGCATAGCCGGCAATCAGGCCGAGAACCACGCCCGCTACCAGGGCAATGACGACGACCACGGTGCCGATCAGCAGCGAATAGCGCGCGCCATGAATGAGGCGGGAGAGGATGTCGCGCCCCACCGCATCGGTTCCGAGCAGAAATCCGCTCCGGCCTCCCTCGACCCAGGAGGGCGGCAGCAGCAGCGCATCGCGATACTGCTCAATGGGAGAATGCGGTGCGATCCAGTTGGCAAAGAGCGCGGTCAGCACCAGGAGGATGAACACGACAAGGCCGATGACTGCGCCGCGATTGACGGAGAAATAGTACCAGAACTCGCGGAGCTGGTTGAGCAGCCCCATGCGCGGCGCCGGATCGGCGGCAGAAACGATATTGGTCATGCGCGTCTCCTAGCGGTGCCGAATACGGGGATTGATGAGCCCGTAGAGCACATCGACGATGAGATTGACCCCCATGACGATCAGGGCGATCAGCAGCAGGCCCGCCTGCACGACCGGATAGTCTCGACGCGAGATGGCGTCGATCATCCATTTGCCGACGCCTGGCCAGGAAAAGATCGTTTCGGTCAGGATGGCGCCGCCCATCATCACGCCCACCTGCAGGCCGATGGTGGTAACCACCGGGATCAGGGCGTTGCGCAGCGCATGCTGGCCGACCACCTGTTGCGGCGACAGGCCCTTGGCACGAGCGGTGCGCACATAGTCATCGCCCAGCACTTCGAGCATGGCAGAACGCGTCTGGCGGGCGATCACCGCCAAGGGGATGGTGCCCAGGGTGATGGTGGGCAGGATGAGATGGCGCAGGGCCGAGACAAAGGCCCCGTCCTGTCCCGAGAGCAGCGAGTCGATGGTCATGAAGCCGGTGACTGCCGGGAAGAAATAGAGGAGGTCGATCCGGCCAGAAACCGGGGTCCATCCCAGAATTCCGGAGAAGAAGATGATCAGCAGCAGGCCAAGCCAGAAGATGGGCATGGAATAGCCGACAAGGGCGGTGCCCATCAGCGTCTGGTCGTACCAGGAACCGCGCTTGACGGCGGCGACGACACCGGCGGGAATGCCCAGGATGACGGCAAAGAGCGTGGCGCAGAGCGACAGTTCAACCGTTGCCGGGAACAGGGTGAGGAAATCGCGGATCACCGGACGCTTGGTGGAAATCGAGGTGCCGAAATCGCCCTGGAAGATGCCGGCGAGATAATCCCAGTATTGTATCCAGATGGGTCGGTCATAGCCGAACTGGACGATGAGCTGCTGGTAGCGCTCGGGCGTGACGCTGCGCTCACCGGCGATCAGCAGGATGGGATCGCCCGGCAGGATGCGGACGAAGGCGAAGGCCACGATCGTGATACCGATGAAGGTCGGTACGATCAGCAGCAGGCGATTGAAGATGAAGCGGATCATGTCTTATCAGGGATGCCGGGGGCAGCAGCGCCGCCCCCGGTCTTAGTCCCGTTACTCGGCGATATCGACGCCGTCGAAGGCGTGCGTGCCCTTGGGGTCCATGACGTAGCCGGTGACCTTCGTGCTCATCGGCATGAAGACCAGCGAGTGCGCAATGGTCGCCCAGGGGGCTTCGCGCTTGAACACGACCTGAGCCTCTTCATAGAGCTTGGCGCGTTCGGCTTGGTCGGAGATGACCTTGGCCTGCTGGATGAGGGAGTCGAATTCCTCATTGCACCACTGGGCGCGGTTGGCGCTGCCGACAGCATCGCAGCCGAGCAGAACGGCCAGGAAGTTGTCCGGGTCGCCATTGTCGCCGGTCCAGCCGAGCAGCACGGCACCATCACGGTCCACGGCGGAGGACTGAGCCAGGTACTCGGCCCATTCCATCGAGACGATCTCGACATTCACGCCCACTTCGGCGAAGTCGGCCTGGATGAGTTCGGCCATGCGGCGGGCGTCGGGGTTGTAGGGACGCGACACCGGCATTGCCCAGACCTTCATCGAGAGGTTCTCGACGCCGGCCTCGGCCAGAAGCGCCTTGGCGGCTTCCGGATCATAGGCATCGTCTTCGACCGCGTCGTTATAGGACCACATGGTGGGCGGGATCGGGTTCTTGGCGATCTGGGCATTGCCCTCGAAGACCGCGTCGATGATGGCCTGCTTGTCGATGGCCATGTTCAGCGCCTTGCGGACGCGGGCATCATCGAAAGGCGCCTGCTGGGTATTGTAGGCCAGGTAGCCGACGTTGAGGCCTTCCTGCTCCATCATCATCAGGTTCGGATCGGCCTTGATGACTTCAAGGTCGGCCGGGTTCGGATAGGGCATGATGTGGCATTCGCCGGCCTGCAGCTTCTGCAGACGCACCGCCGGATCGGTGGTGATGGCAAAGACCAGGTCGTCGATCGGCTGCACGCCACCCCAGTAGTCATCGAACGAGGCGTAGCGAATGGCCGCGTCCTGCTGGTAGTTGACGAACTGGAACGGGCCGGTGCCGATCGGCTGTTGGTTCAGCATATCCATGGTGCCCGAAGCTTCGAGCTGGGCGGCATATTCAGCCGACAGGATCGAGGCAAAGTCCATCGCCAGGTTGGCAATGAAGGGCGCTTCGGGACGGGTGAGGGTGAACTTGACGGTGTAGTCATCGACCTTTTCGATCGACTTGATCAGTTCGCCCATCGACATGGAGTTGAAATATTCCCAGGTGATGCCGGCCGAATAGGCATGCCAGGGGTGATCATCCTTCAACTGGCGCTCGAACGAGAACAGCACGTCGTCGGCGTTGAAGTCGCGGGTCGGGGTGAAATATTCGGTGGTGTGGAACTTGACGCCCTGACGCAGGTGGAAGGTGTATTCCAGGCCATCGTCGGACACGTCATAGCTCTCGGCCAGGCCGGGCTCGGTGGTCGAGGCGCCCTTGGTGAACTGCACCAGGCGATTGTAGATCGGACGGCTGGAGGCGTCGAAGGTGGTGCCGGCGGTATAGGGCGCCGGGTCGAAGCCTTCGGGCGAGCCTTCCGAGCAATAGACAAGGGTCTTGGCCTGCGCTGCACCAGCGGCCAAGGCCAGCATGGCGGTCGCCGCCATGAGGGTTTTCATCAATTTCATGATTTGTGTCTCCCGAGACATTTTTTTGCGCACCCGGCTTGCCTGCCGAGGCTTGGATGCTACCAAAGCCTAGAAATTGAGGGAGCGCAATGGGGAGAGTTGACCATTTGGTCAATCATATGACGGCCAAAAGCCCAATCCACAGAATTGGACGGATTGGGGAAGAAGCGTTCGGCCGCTCTCCTGCTCCCCCTTGACCCGTCAGGGGGACCGCACCACACATGGCGCATGAACCAGGCCATCGCCACCATTGCGCTTGTCGTCTCGGACTATGACGAGGCCATCGCCTTCTATCGGGACAAGGTGGGCTTCCGGCTCATCGAGGACACGCCGCTGGCGCCGAAAAAGCGCTGGGTGCTCATGAGCCCACCGGGCGCGGCAGGCGCACGCCTGCTGTTGGCGCGGGCCGATGGGCCGGAGCAGGAAGCGGTGGTCGGCCGGCAGGCCGGCGGCCGGGTCATGCTGTTTCTCGAAACCGACGACTTTGCCCGCGACCATGCGCGCATGCAGGCCAACGGGATCCGGTTCCTGGAAGCACCGCGACACGAACCCTATGGCACGGTCGCCGTCTTCGCCGATCTCTACGGGAACAAATGGGACCTCATCGAACCGCAGCGCTGATCGCTTCCGCCCTCCTGCTGAGTGGCATGCCGGTCGCCGGGCAGCAGGTGGGCTGGCATTATTCGCCCCAGCCCGGGGAGGGTGACCGGGCCAGCATGGGCTGCGCGCGCGGATCGGATGCAGAGACTTTCACCTGCCTGGTGGTGCGGTGCGAGGACGACTTCACGACCGGCGTGCACCTCTATACCAGCCGGCCTCAGGGCGGACTGGGCGCCTGGGAGATGACACTGGATCGCGAGACCCGCCAGGTCGAAGTGCTGCCCGACGCGGCTCCTTATCACGGACGGGTCGACGATGCCGATGGCTGGCTGCTGGACGGGCTGCGGCATGGCACCTTTGCCTATCTCAGGCATATGGCGGACACGGGCAGCGGCTTTGCCTACATTGACCTTACGGGCTCGTTCCGGGCCATCGAAGAGGCCCTCTACTGGTGCGCGCCGCGCACCCCGCCTGCCGAACGAAATGGTGATCCGGACGTTGGGCCTGAGACAAAGAATGGAGAAATGCAATGAATCGTCGCCCCCTTGGCCGTAGCGAACTGGTGATCGAACCCCTGGTGCTGGGCGGCAATGTCTTCGGCTGGACGGTGGACGAAGCGCGCGGCTTCGACATTCTCGACGCCTATGTCGAGGCGGGCTTTTCCGCCATCGATACGGCCGAAGGCTATCCCAACTGGGTGGCCGGCAATCCGCCGGGGATGAGCGAGACCATTATCGGCAAGTGGCTCAAGGCGCGCGGCAATCGCGACAAGGTGCACATCTTCACAAAGGTCAATTCGGGCAAGAAGCCGGGCGGCCTCAAGGCCGAGGCCATAAAGTCCAGTATCGAGGCTTCGCTCTCCCGGCTGCAGACCGACTATGTCGACCTCTATTTCAGCCATTGGCCCGATGCCGAGGCCAGCCATGAAGAGACGCTGGAGGCCTATGACGTGCTGATCCGCGCGGGCAAGGTGCGGACCATCGGGGCCTCGAACTACAGCGCCCAGATGATGGCGGAGGCCCAGCAGACCGCCATCGTCAAGTCACTGCAGCGCTACGAGGTCACCCAGCCCCGCTACAATCTCTATGACCGGGCCGAATTCGATGCCCTCCGCCCCTATCTGATCGGCAATGAGGTCGGCTCGATCGTCTATTACAGCCTGGCCTCGGGGTTCCTGACCGGCAAATATCGCAGCCAGGATGATCTCGGCCAGTCGCCGCGCGGTGGCGGCGCCGGACAATATCTCAATGCCAGGGGATTGAGCATTCTCGGGGCGCTCGATCAGGTTGCCGCCGAAATGGATGCGACACCGGCCGAGGTCGCGCTGGCCTGGCTGGTGGCCCAGAAGGGTGTCAGTGCGCCGATCGCCTCGGCGACCTCGGTGGAACAGGTCAAGGGCCTGGCTCGGGGGGTGCGGCTGACGCTTGGAGAAGAGGCGGAGAAGCTGCTCACCGAGAGCGGCAAGTAGCACTCAGCCCGGCGTGCCGCTGCGCCAGTGCAGGACAGGTTCGGCCAACGTCTGCAGCTTTTCGGGGGCTTCGCCCTCGATGCGGCGCAGAAGCAGTCGAGTCAGTTCGACGCCCGAAGCGGTAACGTCTTCCTCGATGGAATCGAGATCGGGGAAGAAGGTGGGCAAGATTCCCGAGGTCTGCTTGTAGATCAGTTCCACCCCACGCCCCGGGGTGACGCCCGCAGCCTGCATGCCCGCGAGCAGGGCAATGGTGCGGATCTCGTTGTCGGTGATGATCCCGTCGGGGCGGTCGGGTCGATTGGCCAGCTGGGTTCCGAGCGCTCGCACCTGGTGGGGGGCCGAGCGGGTTTCGCCCACCTCGAGCACTTCCGCCGCGACGCCCCGCCGGGCGGCAGCGTTCCGGAAGGCTGTGGCGATATTGGCAAAATTGGTGATGCGATGATTGCCGATGAACAGCATGACACGTCGGCAGCCCTTGTCGGCCAGGCGATCCAGCGCCTGGCGGGCAAAGACTTCCGAATGAAAGTCATGGAAGGCGTGGGGGGCAGGAAAGGCCGTCCGCCCATGGCTGACAAAGGGGAAATCCGCGGCCACCAGCGCCTCAATGCGTGGATCGTCGGGCGTGGTGTGGGTGATGATGATGCCGTCGGCGGCACGGCTGTCCAGAATGTATCGCACGGCTTCGACGCCCCCGTCGGCACCGAATTCGGGCGTTACATTGAGGTGGTATTGCGTGCCGGCAAGGGCCTTGCCAATGCCCTGGATCATCTGGCGGGCAAAGTCGATGGAATCGTCACCGCCATGCAGCACCAGCGTGATGACATTGGTCTTGCCGGTGCGCAGGCGGACGCCGGCCCGGTCCGGCACATAGCCGACACGCCGCGCCGCCTCGGCCACGCGATCACGGGTTTCCTGCTTGAGGGAGGCGCCCCCGCGCAAGGACAGGGACACGGTCGACAGGCTCAGGCCGGTCATCTCGGCAATCGTCCTGAGCGTTGGCCGCCCCGGCGGGTCGTCACGATCCTGCATGCGCTTGCTCCATGCCCCCTTGTAGCGTGAAGCGCAGGGCTCGCAACAGGCGAAATTGACGGGATTGCAACGATCTATTGCAACGTTGCAGGAACCCCACTAGCTTGGCCATTGACCGGCTCGCCCGAGCCCATTCCAGGATGACACGGCATGGCCTATTCGAACCCCCTCAGCACCCGCCTGGCGCTCGGCGTCGATGATACCAAGCGGGAAGGCAAGCTGTTCCGGCTGTGTGCCGATCTCGAGAGCAAGATCCGGACGCCCATCGCCGATGTCCCCTTCGGCTGGCGGATTGCGCGGGAGAGCCTGAGCGCGCAGGACGCGATCGGCGCCGACTGGAAGAGTTGGGAACGCTTCGACGGGCATTCGGTTTGGGCGAGAAAGCAGGACCACAGCTGGTTTGCCGCCGAGGTGGAGGTACCCGAGGCGGCCCGTGGAAAGACCTTTGTCATGCGCTTCTCAAGCCAATGGCAGGACCGCCCCGGCACGACCGATCCACAATGCCTGATCTATCTGGACGGACGCATTGCCCAGGGCCTGGATGGCAACCACACCGAACTGGTCATCGAAACCGAGGCGATTCCCGGCAACAGGCATCTGGTGATGGTCGATGCCTTCACCTTCTTCGACCGACCGCTCGTTGGATTTGGGGTGGATTTCTTCACCCGTGATCCGCGGATCGAGAACCTCTACTACGACCTGATGACCCCGCTTGAGGTGGCCGTGCGCCTGCACCAGAACGATGCGCGGCGCCACGCCATTCTCGATCTCGTGGAGCAGGCCCTAAGGGCGCTGGACCGGCGTGGCCATCACACCGAGGCGCTTCTGGCGTCGCTGCCGGAGGCCGAGGCCATTGCCGCGCAGATTTATGCGCTGACCGATACCGAGGTGCAGCCGCAAGTCACCGCCGTCGGCTCCACCCATCTCGATGTCGGCTGGCTGTGGCGGGTCATCCACACGCGCGACAAGACCGCGCGCAGCTTCGCCACTGTGCTCCGGCTGATGGAGGAATTCCCGCAGTTCATCTTCATGTACAACCAGTCGGTGTTGTTCGATTTCCTGCGCCAGGACTATCCCGAGCTCTGGGAACGGTTGTTGGAACGGGTGAAATCGGGACAGTTCGAGATCGAAGGCGCCATGTGGGTGGAGCCGGACGTCAATATCGCCTCGGGGGAGAGCCTCGTCCGCCAGATCATGCGCGGCCGGCGCTTTCATCAGGAGCATTTCGGGGTCACGCCCCGTACCGTGTGGCTGCCCGACACGTTCGGCTATTCCGCCAATTTGCCGCAAATCATGGCCAAGTCCGGGCTCGACTATTTTGTCACCTCCAAGCTGAGCTGGAACGACACCGACCGGCACCCCTATGACACCTTCTTCTGGCGCGGTATCGACGGCAGCGTCACCAAGGCACAGTTGATCACGGCGCAGAACTACGAAAGCGACGCCATTTTCACGACCTATAATGGCGACCTGTCGGTCAGTGAGACCATGGGGGCCTGGAAGCGCTACGAACCGAAACGGGCCAATTCGGAAGTGGTGATGTCCTATGGCTACGGTGATGGCGGCGGTGGCCCGACGCGGGCGATGATTGCGCGCGGGACCCGGCTCGAACGCGGCATTCCCGGGGCGCCGAAAGTGAAGCTCGAGGGCATCGTGCCGTTCCTCGACCGGCTGGGCCAGCGCATGGACGCGGATCCTGGGCGCTTTCCCACCTGGAACGGCGAGCTTTACCTGCAATATCACCGCGGAACGCTGACCACCTGGGCCAAGAACAAGGCCAAGAACCGGTTGGCCGAACGTCGGCTGCGCGAGCTCGAACTGCTTGGCTCGCTCGCCCAGGTGCAAGCGGGTATGCCCTATCCCACCGAGACGCTGGCGGAGTTCTGGGAACTGGTGCTGATCAACCAGTTCCACGATATCCTCCCCGGAACCTCCATCCCGGAAGTCTATGTCGACAGCGACGCGGACTATGATCGCATTTTCTCATCGCATGCTTCGCCCAATGGCCCCTGGCAGGCCGCAGCGCGGTCATTGCTGCCCCTGGCGGACGGGACAATCCGGCTTTTCAACTTCACTTCACAGACGCGCGGTGACCTTGTCCGGCTGGACGATGCGCCCGACATCGCGGACGGGGCGCTGCGCATGGGCGACCGCATCGCGCCGTTGCAGCGGCTGGTGCGCGCCGATGGCAGCACGGAGCTGGCCTCGCCGGTAACCGACCTGCCCTCGCTCGGCTGGGCGGATGCAGAGATCGTGACGGCAGGATCGGCTGTGACGTCGACCCTGTCGGTCTCGAGGAACCATCTTGAAAATGCCCTGTTGCGTCTCAGCCTTAATGAGAACGGGCATGTCGTCTCGGTGCTCGACAAATCGTCGGGCCGCGAGGTGCTTCGGCCGGGCCAGGCCGCAAACCGGCTTGTCGCCTATGAAGACAAGCCCATGGACTATGATGCGTGGGACATCGACGCCTATTTCGAAGAGCAGTTCTGGGCGCTCGATGACGTCACGGACATCTCGGTGGTCGAGGAAGGCCCGCATCGCGCGGCGATCCGGGTCGAACGTCGATATGGCGCATCGCGTGTCGTGCAGGTGATCTCCCTGGCCGAAGGCGCGCGTCAGGTGGAGTTCGACACCTTTATTGACTGGCAGGAGCGGGCTCAGGTGCTGAAGGCCGAATTCGACTTCGACCTCAATGCTTCGGACATAAGGTCGGAAATCCAGTTCGGCCACGTCACGCGCCCCACCCATCGCAACACGAGTTGGGACCGGGCCCGGTTCGAGGCCTCGATGCATCGCTGGGTCGACATGAGCGAGGCCGATTTCGGCGTGGCGCTCATCAACGACTGCAAATATGGCTACGACGCCCATGAGCAAAAAGTGCGGCTGACGCTGGTGCGCGGCCCAAGCTATCCCAGCCCGGAGGCCGATCGCGGCGAGCACCGCCTAAGGTACGGACTGCTGGTGCATGCCGGTCTGGGCGATCTCCATGCGGTGCATCGCGCTGCCGAGCGTTTCAACAATCCGGTTGCGGTGGTCGGCAGCCCCCGTCGCAGCGAGGCGACGGCTGGAGAGCTTGCCCATTTCAGCCTCGCGGCCGTGGACGTCGACAATGTCAGCATCGAGACCGTCAAGAAGGCCGAGCGCTCCGATGCGCTGGTCCTGAGGGTATTCGAGCATTCCAATCGCCGCGCCGAAACCACCTTGCGCTTCGGACTGCCACCCAAGTCGGTGCGGAAGGTCAATCTGATGGAGGAGAACGCAGAGGCGCCGCTGACGCTTGACGGCGACGCTGTGGTGTTGTCTTTGCGGCCATTCGAGATTGCCACGCTGCTGGTCACCTTCTGACCCGGCGATAAGAACCAAATCATTTTCATCCGCCTGCGCCCGCCACTGGTGCGGCAGGCCAGGGCGCTTGGCCATGCACAAAACCAGTGAACCGACGAAGGACGTATTCGACTCTGGTCGCCGCGGGCTGCGCCATGATGGCGTCCGGCGCGCCAATGAGAAGACCGTGCTGACCGTTGTGGCGTTCAATTCGGGCGTCTCCAATGCCGAGATTGCACGCATTTCCGGCCTGGCGCCGCAGACGGTCTCTGCCATTCTGATCGACCTGGAGCGTCAGGGCCTGATCAGTCGCGGTCCGGTCCTGCGCGGTCGCCGGGGCCAGCCGGCAACGCCGATCCTGCTCAACGAAGATGGTGGCATGGCTATCGGCGTCGAGATCGGCTGGCGCCATCTGGACGTGGTCTTGCTGAGCATGCATGCCCGGGTCTTGCGGCATCATCATGCAGAGCACGATTATCCGGACGCCAAAACCATTTTCGAGACCATCGGCGCCCTGGTGAAGGATGTCACGTCCGATCTGACCCCGACCCAGAAAGGGCGCCTGCTCGACCTTGGCCTGTCGATGCCCTGTGCGCTGGCGGAGAGCCTGCACCTGCTTGGCGCCCCGGACGAACAGATCTCGATGTGGCGAAACCACGACCCGGTCCAGGCACTCAAGGCGCGCACAGGCCTCGACGTCACCATGTTCAACGATGGCAATGCCGGGTGCTGGGCCGAACTCATCGCCATCGCGCCGCCGCGGCCGGCCAACATCGTCTACCTCCTGGTCTCTCACTTCATTGCGGCCGGGATCGTGGTTGATGGGGTCCTGTGGGAAGGACAAACCGGCAATGCCGCCGAACTCGGCTCGATACTGATCGACCTGCCCGGGCAGCCGCCACAGGTGGCCCATCGTGTGGCTTCGATCTGGGCGTTGAGAAACCAGCTCGAAGCAGCCGGGCACTGCACCGCGGACGTGCCCGGCAAAGCTCTGGAGCAGGCCGTGCCGGCGCCCGAGGCAGAGCAATGGATCGGCAATGCCGCACGCGCCCTGGCGCAGGTGATCTACAATACCACCACCGTGCTGGAGCAGCCGCTGGTTGTGGTCGACACAATATTGTCGCGAGAGACCACCATCCGGTTGTCGGAGCGGGTCGATGTCGAGCTCAAGGCCTTGCCGCGGCGCAATCTGTCGGGACCACGTGTGGTTCCTGGCCAGTTGGGCGGGCTCGCACCCGCCATCGGGGCAGCCGAACTGCCCTTGTTCAGGCGCTACTTCTGAGCCAGCTCGTCCAGCGCCTCGCGCAGCCGCGCGCTGGGAATGAGAACCACCGTCTGGCGCGGGGCGATGCGGTGCTGATCCCCGGTGCGCGGATTGCGGCCGATCCGCTCGGCGCGGGAACGCACCTCAAGGGTGCCAAACCCTGTCAGCTTGACCGTCTCGCCGCTCTTGAGGGCCTCACCGATCAGTTCGAACATGCGTTCGCCGACCTGGGCAGTGTCAATGCGCGACATGCCGGTCGCATCGGCAGCGCGCTCACTCAGCGCCGCTCTGGTGACAGTTTGATCCACTGAACAACCTCCTCCACCAATTAAATTCATAGGTGGAACAAAATCCGCTGTCCAGTCCCGCGCGCGATCACAAAAAACATGATCGCAGGCTTCAAGATTATTTGACATTTTTTAGAATGGTTATAAGGTGCGGGTGCGGTTATGAGCTGTTTCGACATCCTCGTCCGCCCCGCCAGAGGCCGCAGAAAGGTTTCCCGTGAGACTGACCCGCCAATCCAACTATGCCATCCGCACACTGGTCTATTGTGCCGTCAACGAGCCGGGGCTGAGCCGGGTCGCCGAGATTGCGCGCGCTTATGGCATTTCCGAATTGTTCCTGTTCAAGCTGATCAAGCCGCTGGTCGAGGCCGGGCTGCTGCAGACCGTACGGGGACGTCATGGCGGCATCAAACTGGGCAAGCCGCCAGAGGACATTACGCTGCTCGACACCATCCGGCTGACCGAAGAGAATTTTGCGCTGGCCGAATGCTTTGAAGACGGTGCCGATTGCCCGCTGATCGGCGAATGCGACCTCAACGGCGCGCTGCGCGAGGCCCTGGGGGCGTTCTTCGAGGTCTTGAGCCGCCACACCATTGCCGATCTTGCGAGCAAAAAGCGCTCAATCCGCGATCGACTTGGCCTGACCGCCAGCGAGGCCGTCAGCGCGGCCTGAGGCCAACAATACAAATATGAGTTTGACAATCATGTTTATGCATGATTGATTGCAGTCATGGCGCGGTGACCCCTTGGGGCCTGTGGGTCCGGGCGCCAGACTGCGACGGGGCTTGCTGCTACCGTCTCCCCGGGCCGGTCAGGATCCTCAACGTCCTGACCGGCCTTTTTCCTTTCCCGATCGATTGATCTCCCACTGGCCCTATGCTCTATCCCGGGCCAGACGCCCCCCGGACAGAACATGGCCCAACCCCCTCTCCTTTCCCTGCAGGACATTCAACTCACCTTTGGCGGCACCCAGTTGCTGGAGGCGGCGGAACTGATCGTGTCTCCCGGCCAGCGCATCGCCCTGGTCGGCCGCAATGGGTCGGGCAAGTCCACCCTGCTCAAGATTGCTGCAGGTCTTGTCCAGCACGATGGGGGCAAGCGATTTGCAGAGCCCAGCGCCACCATTCGCTATCTGCCGCAGGAGCCTGACCTCACCGGCTTTGCAACCACTTTGGCCTATGTCGAGGCGGGCCTCGCGCCGGGGGATGATCCTTATCGTGCGCAATATCTGCTCAATGCTCTGGGCCTGACAGGAGCCGAAGACCCAGCCACCCTGTCGGGGGGCGAAGGCCGCCGGGCGGCCCTGGCGCGAGTGCTGGCCCCGCAGCCGGATGTGTTGCTGCTCGACGAGCCGACCAACCACCTGGACCTGCCGGTGATCGAATGGCTGCAGGACGAACTGAGCCAGATGCGCTCGGCCATGGTGCTGATCAGCCATGATCGGCGTTTCCTGTCGGATCTGTCGCAGTCGACCGTCTGGCTTGACCGGGGCGTGACGCGGCGCATCGAGAAGGGGTTTGCCTCCTTCGAGAGCTGGCGCGATGAGGTGCTTGAACTCGAGGAGAAGGAACGGCACAAGCTCGACCGGCAGATCGTGCGCGAAGAGCACTGGCTGCGCTATGGCGTAACGGCGCGCCGCAAACGCAATGTGGGGCGGCTGGAGCGGCTTGCCGGTTTGCGCCAGGAGCGGCGCGAGCAGCGCAAGGTGACTGGCGCGGTGACGATTGCGGTGAGCGAGGGACGGACCTCGGGCGCGCTGGTGGCCGAAGCGGAAAACATCTCCAAGAGCTTTGGTGCCCGCGCCATCGTGAAGGAATTCTCCACGCGCGTGCTACGCGGCGACAGGGTCGGCATTGTCGGGCCCAACGGGGCAGGCAAGACGACGCTGATCAAGATGCTGACAGGCCTTCTCGAACCCGACAGCGGGTCGATCAAGCTGGGCGCGGCGCTGGAACTGGCCATGCTCGACCAAGGCAGGGCGAGGCTCAATCCGGAAACGCGGCTCAAGGACGCTCTGACCGGTGGAGGCAGCGACACCATCCACATCAATGGCGAGGCCAGGCATGTGGTGGGCTATATGAAGGATTTCCTGTTCACCCCCGAACAGGCCAACACGCCGATCGGCAAGCTTTCCGGTGGCGAACGAGCGCGGGTCGCGCTGGCCCGCGCCCTGGCTCTGCCCTCGAACTTCCTGGTGCTGGACGAGCCCACGAACGACCTCGACCTCGAAACGCTCGACCTGCTTGAGGAAATGGTCTCGGACTATGCCGGCACCGTGGTGGTGGTGAGCCATGACCGCGACTTCCTGGACCGCGTTGCCACCTCGGTGATCATGGCGGAGGGAGACGGGCGCTGGACCGAATATGCGGGGGGCTATTCGGACATGGTGGCGCAGCGCGGCGCCGGCGTTGCCGCACGCGTGGTGGAAAAAGCCAGGGCTGACAAGCCCAAAGCGGAGTCAAAGCCGGTAACGTCAGCGCCGGCCGCCAAACGCAAGCTGAGCTTCAAGGAGAAGCACGCACTGGAGACGCTGCCCAAAGAGATCGACACGCTGGACGCCGAGATCGCCACGCTCAACGCGGCGCTGGCAGCGCCCGACCTCTATGGCCGCGACCCCAATGGCTTTGCGGCCAAGTCCAAGGCGCTCGAGGCGGCGCTGGCGCGAAAGACCGCCGCAGAGGAGCAGTGGCTGGAGCTGGAAATGCTCCGGGAAGAACTGGAGGGCTGAGGCACTCTGTGATGCCGGTCAGTCTTTCCAGTCGAATTTGGGTTCCGCCAGAACCTGGAGATCCTCGGTTTCTCCGGCGATGCGACGCAGCAGGATGGCACCCAGATTGCGTCCGGCCGCGACAAAGTCCTCCTGGACGGTCTCGGCGCCGGGCTGGAACTGGGCGAACATCGAGGACGACTGCTTGGTGACCACATGGGCGGTCTTTCCAACCACAAGACCCGCATCCGTCAGGCCGCCAATAACAGCAAGGGCCGAGACTTCAGAGGCGCAGACATAGCCATCGGGGCCATCGGGGCGCTTGGACCGCTTGATGACGTAGTTGCGGATGGCGTCGGTGGGACTACCCAAATTGACGTCCGCGGCATATTCGAAAGCAATCCCGGTCTCGCGCGCCGCCCGTTCCATGCCGGCCTTGAGGTGCTCGGTATAGGTCAGGGCGCTGTCCGGCAACACGATCGAGACCTTGCGACAGCCCTTTTCGGCCAGCCGGCGCGTGGCGCCATAGGCGTAGGCCTCGTTGTCAAAGTCGACAAAGGGATGGGGTTCGGGCCAGCGGCTGCGGCCATGGCTGACGAATGGAAAGTCATTGTCGATGAGGAAGCGGATGCGCTCATCGAAGGTTTCGGCCTTGGAAAAGATCACCCCGTCGGCCATGCGATTGCGCACGATATGCTGGATCGGCTCGATGGGCTGCACATTGCGGAAAAGCGGCGTGATGACGAGGTGGAAGGCCGTGCTGCGCAGCGCCTCGGTGATGCCGGTGACCAGGCTGGTGCCGAAGCCGTAGATCTGCTCGTCCGGCTCCAGGATCAGCGAAATCACATTGGTGCGGCCCGTCTTGAGACGCAGCGCGGCGCGGTCCGGCATATAGCCGATCTCGGCGGCGATCTTTTGCACGCGGTCGCGCGTTTCCTGCGCCAGTTCGGGTGCGTTGTTGAGTGCGCGTGAAATGGTGGTGACCGCAAGGCCGGTCATTTGCGCGATGGTCTTCAGCGTGGGTTTCCCCGATGGCTTGACGCCCCGCTTGCCGCGCGTGGCGGGCGGTGTTTCGTGCTGCGACACCTATGTTCCCCTCAGACCCGCCGCTCACCTGGCGGGGACGCTTGATCGGGGGAGAACACCAGATTGCGCGAGATGGCGCAAGTCGAAGCTTGCCATGAAATATGACCAATGATATCCACATTTCGTGGCCGTGGAGGCTGGAAACACGCTTTTCTGCAATTTTCGGCCACTACGCATAAAGGTGCACTGGAAAAACCGATATGCGTCCCCTATCTTGCCATTGCCCCGCCGCAATGGCGTGGGACAAATCCGGTCAACACTCGCAAGGAGAGGAATGACGATGACGACATCGACGACCTTCACTATCCATGCCACGTGTTCGACCGTAGTAACCTGCAAGCATGCCGCCAAACGCTGGCAAGGGTCCTGTCGCTCCAAACGAATGTGATCTGGCGTCACACCTTCGTCTCACAAAACCGATAGAACCCGCGTTGTCAGCATCAGGCGCCCTTCCCTTTCGAAGGGGCCGGCGCCGGACCGACGCGCAAGTGGAGATTCCACCCATGCAGGAAAACAGTCTAAATCGGGCCGAGAGGCTCAGACCAATCGTTATTGAAGTGGCCGGCGAGCCTCAGGGCGTGGTCGTGCCGGCGGCGGACGGCTACAAGTTCGTGGCCGTCAAGCTTCCCGCCTTTGCCATGGACGGGCAGCACTTCCCCTCGATAGAGACCGCGCATCTGGCGGTCAGCCGCGCCGTCCAGGGCGGCGAGGCAGCATAAGTAAGCCGGTGGCACGACCACCGGCTTTTTCCTGTCCGCCAGCGGCGGGCTTCAATCATCATTGGTGGCATTGAGTTCGGATGGTCGCCTGCCCTCCGAAGCCGGGGGCGCGGGGTCAAGCGCAGTCTCCACCGCCTCGGCCAGCGCATCGACGTCTATACGCGAAGCGCCCGTCGCTGCCTGCCGTTCCAGTTCCGCTGTGAGCGCAGTGACGATCGCCTGCCGGCGCGGATCCGGGTGTTCGCTAGCCATTTCCATCAATCGAAATCCCCTGTTCATCCACGCGCACCTCAATTCCGGGCCGCGATTGCTGCTGATAGGTGTAGATGCCGAAGGCAAGCAGCGCGATGACCAAAATGGCGATCACGCCGTAGAGGCTGTTGCGGGACAATTGGACGCTCCTGACGCTGATTTGGTTCCAAACCAACGCGTACCGGGCAGAAGGGTTCAATCCTCGGCAATGCGCCGCAGCGCCATAACAAAGGCGGTTACGCCAATCCCCACCGAGCTGGAATTGTCGATGACAATGGGGGCGACGTCAGCCGGCAGGGCAGCGCCCTCACGTGCCAGCCGGGCGACAATCTGATCGCGGTTCTCGCGGCCGCGCCGCGCCAGCCGTTCGGCCCGCAGGGATATTTCGGCAGATATCTGGATCACCCGGCACAGCGGATATTTGGCGATCGCCTGGGGCACGGCGTGGCGGGAGATATTGGCGACAACAACCCTTCCGAGCGCAAGATCGGTATCGACGCCTATGGGCAGGGCATAGTCCAGGCCATGCGCCTGCCAGGTGAGCGCAAAGCGTCCGGCCTGCGCGGCCCGGACGAATTCTTCCGTCTCCAGGCTCACATGATCTTCGAGATCAATATCGGCAGGGCGGGTGACCAGTCGCCGCACAAAACTGAATCGTTTATCGCCATCGAGCGCCTGCCGAGCCCCACCGATCAGGGTGTCCTTGCCAACCCCCGAGGGGCCGACGACCAGAACCAGGACTCCGGGTGGCCTTTCGTTCAACTCACTCGCCGCCCTTCTCGCCACACGCCCCGAACAGCCGGTAGCGGACCATCCGCCGAAACGCGCACCAGATCGGCCCTCTTGCCCGGTGCGATCTCGCCCCGATCGTCGAATCCCCCCGCGCGCGCTGGATTGGCGGTCACGGTAGCAAGCGCGCGTGGCAGGTCAAGGCCCGGCACCCGGCTCGGCAGGACGAAGGCCGCCTGCAGGAGCGCAAACGGGACATAGTCGGAACTGAGAATATCGAGCAGCCCCGCAGCGACCAGATCCGTGGCCGAGATATTGCCCGAATGGGACTTGCCGCGCACCACATTGGGTGCACCCATGAGAATGGCCAGTCCGGCAGCATTGGCCGCCGACGCCGCCTCGAGCGTGGTGGGGAATTCGGCAATGGCGACGCCGTTGGCCTCTGCCTCCTCGACATGAGCCAGCGTGGCGTCGTCATGACTGGCCAGCGCAATGCCCATGCGTCGGGCACGGGAGACGATGGCCTGCCGGTTGCTGGCAGAGTAACGCTCGTGTTCGGCCAGCCGTGCGTCGAGATAGGCTTGCGCCTCTTCGGCGGTGCCTCCCATCTGCCGTGCGTAGAAGCTGCGATAGGCATCGAGCGAGCGGAACTGGCGTTGGCCGGGCGTATGATCCATGACCGAGGCCAGCCGGGTCGAAGGGTCGTCGGCGAGGGCATCGAAGTGAGCCACGACGTCGTGGCTCGGCAATTCGCAGCGCAGGTGGATGAAGTGTTCGGCGCGCAGCCAGCTGCCCTCGCGGCCGGTCCGCACCGCATCGACCAATTGTCGCGCATGCGCCAGCATGTCGGGCAGATCGATGTCCGATCCGATGCGCACCGCGTCGAAGACGGTGGTGATGCCCGATCCGGCAATCTGCACATCATGCGCGTGCAGCGCCGCCTGCGGATCCCAGAAGACGCCAGGTCTGGGCCGATAGTGATTTTCCAGGTGGTCCGTGTGCAGCTCGACCAGGCCCGGGATCAGATAATCGCCACCCAGGTCTTCGCCCTGCCGGCTTACGCCGGCGTCGATGCCCGCAATCCTGCCCGCGCGAACCACCAGGCTTCCCTCGACGACCTGGTCAGGCAGCACGATGCGGGCATTGGAGAAGACGGTTTCGGACATGATTAGCCCCCCAGACCATATTCGGCGATGCGCCGGAAGGGCAGCTTGTTCTCTGTTTCCTGGAACAGCGTCAGGCGGTCCAGCACGATCGGCTGTTCCAGTATGGGGCCGAACCATGTGCGAGCGGCCGAGAGCATATCGGCCCGGTCATATTCATTGAGGCGATCCGTCAGGGTCATATGAAAGCGGAACTCGTCGAACACATAGGGGTAGCCATAGGCATCGAGCAGTTCCTCCTGGCGCGGCGTCAGGCCGCGCGCGGCCCGGGCGGCACGATCGCGAGGGGTCATCGGCGCGCGAAAGGGCTCGAGCGTCTCCACAACATGGGCCGCCAGATCGAGCAATTGGGAATTGTCCCCCTCAACCGGCACCAGGGCCAGGAAACCATCCAAGTCGGCTATGTGCAGGCGCCCCAGCGGCAAGGGCGCGAGTCCTGCCGCCAGTTCGGAGAGCGCCCCGCTCAACTGATCGAGACTGCATCCGGGCGCCAGCGCCATTGGTGGCTTGAGGGTGGCGTGAAAGCCGTAACGCCCCGCAGACTGGGTGAGGTTGAGCAGGCGATCACGCTCGATGCCGGCCACCGCGCCATCATAGGAAAGCCCCGATGCCGGGTCGCGACCCAGCCAAACCGAGGCCCGGTCCCACAGGGCGTCGGTAACGGCCGGGGCGTAATAGATAGCGAATCTTTGCGGCATGCGAACTCCTCACGGGGGAGCTAATGGACCTGTGTGGCAGTGGTTTGACAAGCGCGAAGGGCTGGACAATTGCTGGAGCGCTGGCGACAAAGCGTCTCCCTCCGTTCGCGCACAAAGATTTATGCCTATGGACCGTTCCCTGCTCGAGCGCCTTTTTCACAAGGCCGTCGCCCAAGCGCAACCGGCCCTTGCGGTCGAGCGGCACCTGCCTGCGCCACCCAGGGGGCGCACCATTGTTGTCGGGGCCGGCAAGGCTTCAGCCCAGATGGCCCGGGCGTTCGAGAAGGCCTGGCCGGGCGAGATATCGGGACTTGTTGTCACCCGTTATGGCTATGCAGAACCTTGCGAACGCATAGAAATCGTCGAAGCCGCCCATCCGGTGCCGGATGCTGCGGGGCTGGACGCGGCGGCGCGGCTGATGAAGCTGGTCTCGGGCCTGACCGAAGACGACCTGGTGGTGGCGCTGATTTCAGGGGGCGGCTCGTCGCTGCTGCCGGCTCCGGCCCGGGGCCTGGACCTCGATGATGAACAGACTATTAACCGCGCGCTGCTGGCCTCGGGCGCACCGATCGGGGTGATGAACCTCATCCGCAACCAGTTCTCGACCATCAAGGGTGGGCGACTGGCCGCAGCTGCCGCTCCGGCGCGCGTGGCGACGCTTGTGGTTTCAGACGTGCCGGGCGACGACCCGGCGCTGGTGGCCTCCGGCCCCACCCTGCCCCTTGCCGGGGGACGGACCGAGGCGAGGCGCCTGGCGGCGCTTTATCGGCTCGACCTGCCGGAGAGAGCGGCACGGCTGCTCGCGAGCGATGCCAATCTGCCGCCCGAGCCATCCGACCCCGTATTTGCTCGCAACAGCGTTGCCACCATTGCCTCGGCGGCGCTGTCGCTGGAGGCTGCGGCCGAGCTGGCGCGGCAAGAGGGGATCGAGGCGGCGATTCTCTCAGACTCCATCGAAGGGGAAGCGCGCGACGTTGCGCAGGTGCATGCCGCCCTGGCGCGCGAAATTGCCACGCGCAATCGTCCGTTCAGAAAACCGGTAGTGCTGCTCTCGGGCGGGGAAACGACGGTGACGCTGCGCGGCAAGGGCCGCGGCGGGCGCAATGGCGAATTCCTGCTCTCGCTGGCCATTGCCCTGGATGGCGTCGCGGGTGTCTCGGCGCTGGCCGGCGATACCGATGGCATCGATGGCTCGGAAGACAATGCGGGGGCTTTCGTGGA
Organism: Devosia salina; assembly: GCF_019504385.1. NCBI lineage: Bacteria > Pseudomonadati > Pseudomonadota > Alphaproteobacteria > Hyphomicrobiales > Devosiaceae > Devosia > Devosia salina. The sequence goes on along the minus strand of NZ_CP080590.1, from coordinate 114,680 downwards.
TGGCACCACGGCCCGTCGCATGCGCGAGGCGGGGATCGATCCGCAGGCCGCCCTCGCCAATAATGATGCCTATGGGGCGTTCGAGGCCATTGGCGACCTCTTCGTCACCGGCCCGACCGGAACCAATGTGAATGACTTCCGGGCGATCCTCATCCGCTGATTTCGGCTTTGGCCCCTGAAGGGCCTGTGTCATTCTCCTGGGAGCAAGCATGCAAGGGAGGCAGGCATGGCACGGGCGGTGGGCATTGGCGGCATCTTCTTCCGGGCAGGCGACACCAAGGCGCTGGCGGGCTGGTACGAGACGCATCTGGGCATCCCCGAATTCTGGACGCAGCAGGCCGGCTTTACGGTGTTTTCGCCATTCAAGCGCGAAAGCGACTATTTCTCGGCGGACAAGCAGTGGATGATCAACCTGCGGGTCGACGACCTGGACGCCCTGGTCGCCCAGCTCAGTTCTGCGGGCATAGCGGTTGAGACGCGCCCGGACGAATGGGACACGCCCGAGACGGGCCGATTCGCGCGCATCCACGATCCGGAGGGCAACCCGATCGAGCTCTGGGAACCGCCGCCGCCGGCACCCACTGCATAAAAATCATACTTTTGTTGTCTTGGGGCCTTGGCAGAACCAGCCAAGACCTGCTCTATAGCCGCGCTTTTTCGACACGGAGTTCCGGCATGGCCAAGCGCAAAATCGCGGTGATCGGCGTAGGCAAGATCGCAGTGGACCAGCACCTGCCGGTGATCGACGCCTCGGCAGATTTCGAGCTGGCGGCGACCGTCTCCTCGCGCGGGGTTGGCCATGGCAATGCGCCGGTCTTTCGCACCGCAGCGGAACTCTACGCTGCGATGCCGGAGGTGGGGCTGGTTTCCATCTGCACCCCACCGGGCGTACGCCATGGATTGGTGCGCGAGGCGCTGGACGCCGGCAAGGACGTGATGATGGAAAAGCCGCCCACCACCACGATCTCGGAACTCGATGACATCGTTGCCCATGCTGCACGGCTGGACCGGGTGCTGTTCCAGACCTGGCACAGCCAGTACAATGCCGCCGTCGACCGCGCCAAGGCGATCCTTGCCGACCAGGGCGTCAAGTCCGTGCGCATCGACTGGCGCGAAAGCGTGCGCAAATGGCATCCCGGGCAGGACTGGGTGTGGGAGCCTGGCGGCTTCGGGGTGTGCGACCCCGGTATCAACGCCTATTCGATCTTCACCAAGATCATGCCGTTTCCGGTCTTTGTGGAAAGCGCGAAACTGACCTTTCCGGCCAATCGCCAGACGCCAGTGGATGTCGAGGTCAAGTTCAAGTCCGGCCAGCCGCACCAGCCGCAGATGTCGTCCGGCTTCAACTGGCTCGAAGAGAGCGGCGAGATCTGGACCATCCACGTGGTGACCGGTACCGGCGACGACCTCAAGCTTGAGCGCGGCGGCCGCACGCTGCGCATCAATGGGGAGGTGGTGCTGGAGCACGGCGACGCGGAATATGCCGGCATCTATGACCGCTTTGCCGACCTGCTCGACAGGCACCAGAGCGATGTCGATGCCGCACCGCTGCGGCTGATGGCCGACGTGTTCCTGATGGGCGCCCGCGAGAACGGGCCGGATTTCGAGTGGTAGGCTAGAACTCCCGTTCTGTTTGACTCAGAACGGGCGCTCTAACTCTTTGTTTTGCCGCGCTTTCGAAGCGTAGAAGTGGTGTCCAACTTTTGCTGAAAGCGCCCTAGCCGCGCCGTTCAACCGGCTCGGTTGCCGGTGTTGGCACCGGCTTGTTCCTCTGCGTGTACCAGCGGATGCGGATGCCTTTGGCGATGAGACGCAAGGCCTCCCAATGGATGCCGGCGGTGACCTTGAAGGTCATGAGCGGGTGGGTGAAGAACAACCTGAGCAGGGTCGCGTCGGAAAACGGGCGCGCCTTCCCCGCAAAGGCCGCATAGAGCAACGGGGCTCCATCCTGGGTCTCGTTGATGGCGATGCGCACCCCTTCGCCGGGTGGGGTCAGGCGGAACTCGTAGCGGCAGTCCATGTCGATGAAGGGCGAGACATAGAACGCCTTGTCAGCAGCCTGCTCGGCCTCGGCGGCGGGCAGGACGTAGCTGTGGCGCTCGCCAAAGGTGTTGTGCACCTCGTAGATGGTCGCCAGAGGCTGCCCGGCGGCATCGTCGCAGAACCAGACCGTGAGCGGATTGAACACATAGCCCAGGATGCGCGGGTAGCACAGGAGGCGGATGCGTTCGGGGGCGGGCAGCCCACGCGCCGCCAATGTGCGGGTGACCCAGTCGCGCAGAGGCAGGCCGTCGCCATGATCGCCGTCGCGGAACGAGAACAGGGCGCGCCGATTGTGCCCGAACCATTTCAGCGTATTGAGGCGCGGCAGTTCGTCGAGGTCCAGCAGCAGGGAAAACACCCGGTAACGCAGGTGGTGCTTTTTCGGCCGGTGCCGCTGATGCACCACATGGCCCACATAGATGGCGGAGCTGGCGGTCATGCCACCAGCGCCGCCGCGGGCGGCGCGAGCGTGATGCGCCCAGAGGGGTTGGGCACGCTCCAGGGGCGCGGCAGCGCACCCATGGCCTCGGCCGCCGCCAGACCAGACTGCAGGCCATCTTCATGGAAACCGCGGCCGAAATGGGCACCGGCATACCATGTGCGGTTCTGCCCCTGCAGTTGCCACAGATTCTCCTGGGCGTGGATGGCGCGGCTGTCGAACAGGGGATGCGTGTATTCAAACCGCGCGATCTCGTCGCGTGGGTCGGCGGGCGGATTGAGGGTGACAAACAGATTGCGCCCCGGGAGGGACTGCAACCGGTTCATCCAGTAGCTGACACAGAGCGGGTGCGCACTTTGCGCATGGTCCACGGCAATATAGTTCCAGCAGCTCCACACGCGCTTGCGGCGCGGCATGAACCGGAGATCGGCATGCAACACCGCCGTGTTCACGGTATAGCCGAAGGCACCCAGCAGGCTGCGCTCACTGGCCGAGGGCGCTTCGAGCATGCCCAGGGCCTGATCGGCGTGGCTGGCGATGAGCACCTGGTCGAAACGGTCGCCATGGCCGCGACCATCGACCACCGTCACGCCCGTCGCGTCGCGTCGAATGGTGGCAACGGGTGTTGAAAGGCGCAGTTCGCCCCGGAACCGGTCGAGCAGCGCGTTGACATAGGCGCGGCTGCCGCCCTTGACGGTGCGCCAGTTCGGACGCTCCCAGATCTGCAGGAGATTATGGCTCTGGAAGAAGCGGACGAAGGCCAGCAGCGGATAAGAGCGGATATCACTTGCCGAGGACGACCAGATGGCGGCCGCGAGCGGCAAAAGATGATCGTCCACGAAGGACTGCGAGTAGCGCTGCGTGCGCAGATATTCATCAAGGGTCAATTGCTGCAGGTCCGGCCGGTCGAGCACCTCGGGCGCCTCACGGTAGAAGCGCAGCAGATCACGCAGCAAGGCCCAGAAGCGGGGGCGGAAGGCATTGCGCTTTTGCGCCAGCAATCCGCCGAGACCTTCGCCGCAATATTCGAAGCTGCCCTGATCGAGCGAGGCGGAGAACGACATCTGGGACTTGATGCTCTGCACGCCCAGATGGTCCATCATGGCGGTGAAATTGGGATAGTTCTGCTCATTGTAGACGATGAAGCCGGTATCCACCGGACCCGTCCCGGGCACATCGATGGTGTTCGCGTGCCCACCGGCGCGGTTGTCGGCCTCGTAAAGCACCACATCATGGGATTGCGAGAGCAGCCAGGCGGCCGAGAGCCCGGATACGCCACTGCCGATCACGGCGATACGCTGCCGCGCGGAGTGCGAACCGGAAAAGCCTGAAGTGGCGTGAAACATCGTCTGGGTCCCATACTGTTTGGGAGAAGATACGGATGGGGGAGCAATCCGGTTCATCCGGACGGCAATATATTCAGGACCGGCACCCGACGAGAAAAATCGGGCGGGACTGATCCAGTGTTCCGGGCCCCGCGTAATCGAGGCATGACACTTGCGATTTACCCACTGGACGAGCCGTGTAAGGATGCTGCGTTTTCAACGCGCCGTCGCCCTGCCGTGCCTGCGCCAGACCGGGGCCCGCGCCGCATGACGGACCGAAAAGTGACTGCCGCCAAATCCAGCGAGGAGCTCGGCGAACAGATTGTTGCCGTCGCCATTGCCCGGGACATGGTGGCCTTCGAGGCGCTGTTCCGCGAGTTCGGCCCGCGCATCAGGGCCTATCTGCTCAAGCTGACCCGCGACGGGCAGGCGGCAGAGGACCTGATGCAGGAGACCATGCTGGCGATCTGGCGCAAGGCCGGGCAGTTCGACCCGGCGCGCGGCCAGGCCTCGGCCTGGGTATTCACAATCGCCCGCAATATCTGGATCGACGCCTGGCGCAAGCAGAAGCGCCCGGCCTTCGACCCGGACGACCCAGCGCTTGCCCCCGCACCCCAGGCTGACGCTCCCGACCTGCTGGAGCAGAAGCAGAGCGGACAGGCCCTGCACGAAGCCCTCAAGACCCTGCCGGCGGAACAGATCGAATTGATCCGCCTCTCCTTTTTCGACGAAGCATCGCACAGCACCATCGCCGCCCGCCTTGGATTGCCGATCGGCACTGTGAAATCGCGCATCAGACTGGCCTTCGGACGCCTTCGCGCGGCGCTGGAGGAAATGAAATGAACATCAAGCATCACCTCAACGACGATCTCCTGCTCGACTATGCTTCCGGTCACCTGTCCGAAGGGTGGTCGCTTGCCGTTGCCTGCCATCTTGCCATGTGCCCCCAATGCCGGGGACAATTGGCCATGGTCGAAGCGGCAGGTGGCGTGCTGCTGGAGGAACTGGAGCCGGTATCCGGCCCGTCCGACAGCTGGGAGCAGCTCAAGTCCCGCCTTGCCGTGGAGCCGGAGGACCGCGCTGTGCCCGTCACGCGGCCGGCCAGCGCCACGCTGCCCGAACCGCTGCGCAGCTATCTGGGCGGCGATGTCGACAGCCTCAAATGGCGCAATCTGGGCAATGCCAAGCAGATCCTGATCCGGACCGGCGACAAGACCACCCAGGCGCGGCTCTTGTGCATCGCGGCCGGCAAGCCGGTGCCCGAGCACAGCCATGGCGGGCGCGAGCTGACAGTGGTGCTGACCGGAAGCTTCCACGACGAAGTGGACCATTTCGGTCCCGGCGACATCGAGGATGCCGACGGATCGCTGACGCACCAGCCGATCGCTGGACCCGAGGCGGACTGCATATGCCTGGCCATTACGGACGCACCACTGAAATTCTCCAGCCGCCTCATGCGCCTGGTGCAGCCTATGCTGGGAATCTGAGGAGGGGATATGTTCGGCCTGTCTCTGCTGACCGTTCTGGCCGCCTATGGCGGGACTGCGATCGTGTTCTTTGGCCTCGACTTCCTGTGGCTGACGGTGCTGGGCATCGGCTTCTATCGCGCCGAGATCGGGCCACTGCTGCTGGAGCGGCCGAACCTGCTGCCGGCGGCGATCTTCTACCTGTTCTATATCGCCGGCCTTGTCGGCTTTGCGGTGCTGCCGGCGGTCAATGCGGGATCGTGGGTCTGGGCGGTGGTGGCCGGGGTGGCGCTGGGGCTCCTGGCCTATGGCACCTATGACATGACGAACCTGGCCACGCTCAAGGGCTGGAGCCTCAATATCAGCCTGATTGACCTTGCCTGGGGCGGCTTCCTTTCCGGCAGCGCAGCGCTGGCGGGCTATCTTGCGGTCAAGCTGACCCAGTAAGTCCCTCCCTAGCCCTTGAGCCGCCGCGTCAGCGCGAAGGCGATGGGGTGCGGCAGGGCGGCCAGCAATTTCAGCGGCCAGATGAGGCGGAGGGGAAAGGCGATTTCGAAGCGCCGGCTGGCCAGTCCCTTGAGGATGCGCCGCACCGCCTCCTCGGGCTCCATGATCGCGGGCATGTCGAACGCGTTCTTGTCGGTGAGCGGGGTGCGGACGAAGCCGGGGGTGACGAGGCGCACATCCACTTCGGGCGCCAGCTCCACCCGCAGCGATTGGGCGAGGCTGACAATGGCGGCCTTGGTGGCCGAATAGACCTGGCCATTGGGCAGGCCGAAAATGGCCGAAGCCGAGCCGAACAGCACCAATTGCCCGCCCGGACGAAGCGCCCCGGCCCCGACCCGGGCGACATTGAAGGTGCCGGCGAGATTGACCGCGAAAATGGCCTCGGCCTTTTTCTGGTCGGCCTTGAGCACCGGGCCGGGATCGTAGATGGCGGCGGTGGTGATGACCCGGTCGAAGGGCCCATGGGCCCGGGCGACCGCCTCGAGGCTTGCGACATCGACGGCATCGGCGCGGGCGGCAATGAGCGCCGGGCCGATCTTTTGGACCATGTCGGTGAGCGCCGTCTCGTCGCGGCCGGAAATGACCACCTTTGCGCCGGCTTTGGCGAAGGCCTCGGCCAGGGCCGCGCCAATGCCGCTCGAGCCGCCGATGATCCAGATATTTTCGCCGCTGCGTATCATGCTGTGTCTCCGCCTGTCTTGCTGACTCTACGCAGCGGGCGGCGATTTGGATGCAGGGGCGTGTGGATGCGGCCCCCGGCGATAACGCCGTGGGTTTGGCGCCTGCCATTCGCGCATAGCGCTCATGGCCTTCTCGTTTCCAATCGTTCCACCGGAACGATTGGCCCTTCGGGACAAGTCGAAGGGCAGAACCGGAGACAGATTGCGTCTCTGGGTATTTTTTAGTGAGACAGAACCTGTCCCCGGGGCCGGTTTTTGGGACAAGGCCCCGCTCCCCTTGAACGCTCGTCGCAGGGATGCGGCGCCCGGAACCCGCGTGGAGATGCGCACTCCCGCGCCCGGCTCACCCCTGCCTCAGTCGCATGCTGACTGCCCACGCGAGGTGATGGACCAAGAGTAATCGCGGTCAACGAGGCGGGGATAACTCTTTTCGAGAGAAGACAGACGGGGACGCTCATTCGAGGTCGGCGAGGCGGGGATTATCTTTCGCCGAGGCATCGGGCTCGGGAAAGCCCTGGGGCGCCGGCGGCCCGATGCGCGCGACGCGGCCGGCCTCGAAACCCCGCTCATAGGCGGAATTGCGATTGGCGATGATCATCCTTGTGATCTTGTCGCGGATGGGGGACGGCTCCGTGCTCTGCGGCGGCGGCGCCTTGATCTGCGGTTTCAGGCGCTTGACCGGCATGGTGCCTTCGTCGAGCCGCCAGCACCAGCAATCCAGCGTCCCATCCCAGAATGTGTAGCGCCGCTCATAGTCGGCCAATTGCGCCAGCACCTGGCCCAGTTGCACGCAGAGCCCGGCGAGATCGGGCGCCGCCACCGGCAGGCGGTCGCGCGTCTTGCGGAAGGGCGCGCATTCGCTGATCAGCCCCTCGGCCACGATCCGCACCGGCTCGGGGGTTTCGCGCGGCCCCTTTCTGATGGCGAGCGTGCTCACATCCTTGTGGAGGGCGGTGAGCCGGAGAAACAGCGCCTCGTGGCGGGAGGCGAGATTGAGGGAGGGTCTTGGCATGGCGGCTCCTGTCGAAAGGGGGACGACAGGAGAGGGTAAGCGCGGATGGAGAGGGCGGGGATTAGTTTTGGTGACCAAGTCTTTGTCTATGCCGCCACAAAGCGGCATAGACTTGCCGGGCATTATCGTGAGAAGAAATGCCACATCTGACTGAGGCGGCCGAGAATAGCCACCTTCGCCCGAGTCCACCACGGAGCAGGTTTCGCGTCGCGCGCGACATGTCGCGCCACTTGGGCCTGCATTATTGCGCTGGCGTGAGCCGCGGTAAAAGCCGGAAGCATTTCGACGCTGCCGCGCCTAATAAAGAAGTGTGACTTGCAGGGTGCATCCATCACGCCAATTGAAGGCGAGACAGTGGCGTAGCCGTCTTCGTTCCAAACCTTGTGACTATCCGGAACCAGTAGCGTAATGGGATGGCCGCAGCCGCAAGCGCAAAGCAGACCGGCTAGTTCAAATTCCTCGTTGTGATAGACAATGGCCGCAGCCATGGGCCGAGGGATGCGGTCTACTGGCACGTACCGATACCTCAAGAGTCTTCTCCGGGCCTGTCCACCTCGAAAGTGGACGTTTCGAGGATTATTGACGGAGACCGGTTCTCTCTATCGTAAATCCCAAAGTGCTGTTTGAACCGAACGACAGCCAGTGCCGCGTTGAGAGCATTGAGTTCGGCAATCTGTCCCTGCTTCCTATACTCGCCACCCTCGGGGTCTCCACCCGGCAGGAAGCGTGTCTTCGCGGTGCTCTCGAAGGCTGCTCGGTCCGTACCAGTTACTCGGACGACACCGTTCAGACCTTCTGCAACTCGGTTCAGTCCCATGCCGCAGTCAACGAACGGAATGCCATTCGCACTCAGCCAGTCAGCAATAAAAATGCGGGCCGGGCCATCGTCGAGCGCCAGAAAAACAAAGTCAAATTTACGCAGGCTGTCGACATTGGCGTCCGTCACTCGTTCCGGGATCGCGACAATATTGCCGTGCCAATTCGAGTACTGCATCATAAGAGCGTCTACTTTGAGCATGCCAATCGCCCGAGGGATGAAGCCAGGAAAGCGGAACACTGTGTGTACGTGAACAGTATCGTTGTCGAAAATCGCAATCTCAGCGAGGTGAGTTCGGGCAACGAAGTCCAAGATGTATGAACCCGTACCGCCCAAGCCGACAATCGCCACCTTCTTGCCCACCAGCAACCTCGAAACGTCGTTCATGTGATAGCGAGACGACAGAGTATCAGGCAGCATCAATGGCGTACCCTGTTCGGCTGCCTTGCGCTCCAGAGCACGCAGCGGAGTAGCGTTCGGAAATGCTGCCAGGGCTGGTGCGCAAATTGTGTCGAGGTAAGTGAGCGCTTTCTCTTCAAACGATTGATATGGACGCATTCCGCCAGTTTCATTGAAGAGTTTGTAGGAGAACGAATAGTCGGTCACGAAATCCTCCGCGACCTTGACTCTGTTCTCGCCGCCGCCAAGACGAAGCGCGCGACCGGTCTGGTCGTGCGGTCGCCCCCCTCTGAACCAAGCTTGGTGGTCTTTGGGTGCGTCCAGAATACCATCCGCCGAAAGGTCGACGGGACTTGCCCAATCCCCGTGCGCAAGCTCCCCTTGAGCATTCAAATAGGGCAAGCCGTAGATCACGAGGTAGCCGCCGACAAAGTCGAGAAGGAAGCCCTGCTCCTCGAGGTCCTGGAGAAATGGATTACGATTCGCCAGTTCCCGAAACTCGAAACCGCATGCCATCTTGCACCTTTACCTTGTTGCCGGGGGCGAGCGTACCGCTCGGATTGGCGGCAGGGCCGCGCGAATACTTGACCAAATACTCGTTGGAGGATGCCCCGCCATCGGAGAGGTACAAGGCGACAATTTCGTCGTAAGTAACCCTCTGCGTTGCGACTTCGTGCCTGTCCTGATTGATGAAGACAAGGTCGGTATTCGGGCGCCTCTGCGTAGAGGCATTATCGTTTGAAATTACTTCAGTCATGTCCGTAGCCATTTGTGGGAGGGGAGATTCAAGGAACGCCGGAACGTCGGCGCTCCTTGAACAACTACTTTTTGCGATCCGGGCGTTGGGTAAGAGCTGAGCCCGCGGCTGTCTTCGCGGCTTTGCTCGACCTTGGGTCCCTGAGCACTTTTGAAGCAGCCGACGCGGCGCGCTTGCTGGTCACTTCCGATTTTGACAATCACATCACCTCCTTCCGATGAGAATGATATCATCACAAACATTAGGATTGGTCAAGTTTACAAACGATCTCTTTGCAAACCTTTTTGAGGGGATAACCCATGTTTGTCTGCTTGACGTCACTCGGTCAGGCCTATACGCTTCACGCGTCCACGCGAACGGAAGTGACTATATGGATTTGAGTGTAAATGCGCTGGTCGGAGCGGCAATCCGCTCGCAGCGAGACACGCTTGGAATCACCCAGGATGAGCTTGCGCAGCGGCTAGGGTTGTCGCGCCCATCAATCGCTAACATTGAGAAGGGCCGACAGCAAATATCGGTTACGCAATTGATGAACCTGTCGGCTGCCTTAGGCGTTCCCCCTCAGGTTTTGCTGCCTAGCCAAGCGAGCGGTGCCAAGAGACTAAAGGAGTTACCCTCGTTTCCAGCGAATGCCACACCTCAGATGAAGGAGTGGGCAGAAAAGCTCATAGTTGGCCGTGAGTGAACGAAAGCTCAGATTGGCTGATTCACGGGTGAAGCACATTCGCTTGATGGCGAATGACGCGCTTCGTCGGGCGAACTGCGACTCGCCGCCAGTTCCAATTGAGGAAGTCGCAAGGTCTCTCGGGGCCAAGGTCTTGTTCGCTCCCTATGAGGGAGATGACTTGGCAGGGATGCTAATAAACGGTGGCGACCAGCCCATTATTGCAGTGAATTCCGCTCACCACAAACACCGCCAGCGGTTCACCATTGCCCATGAATGTGGACATTTAGTCCTTGGCCATTCAGGTGAATCTCACATAGACCGTACATTCGAAGTCATTAGACGAGATGCAAAGTCTTCACTTGCTACGGATATTTCGGAGGTCGAAGCGAATCAGTATGCGGCTGAATTGCTAATGCCACTGAAATTCTTGGTACGCGATCTGCCAGGCATAAGAATTGACTTCGAGAGCGACGAGAAGGTTGCATCTCTTGCGAAACGCTACGGCGTTAGTGCTCAAGCAATGGCATACCGGATTGCCAACCTGTTTATGTAGTGGAACTCAATGGCTCCACCGAGGTGACTTGCTCACCGGGACCGGCCGTAGGGCGGCGGGCGGTGGGCGTGAAGGGGCGCTGCGCCTCGATAGGCCCGAACCCCCACCCTGCTCGATTCCACTGACTTAGCGAAACGCTAAGTCCTATCTCGCTTCCCTCCCCTCAAAGGGGGAGGGAAAGGCGGAGGCCGGAGCGACATCGGGGCTGGGGTTCGTTCGTGCGCCGCCCTGCAAGCACCCCCTCCCAGCTTTGCTACGACCCTGCGGGCCGAGCGGCGCTGCCTCCCCCATCGCGGGGGAGGTGAGGGGCGGTGGCGGTCCGGGGCCTGCATCCACCGGGAAAGTGATTTCGGGTTTGGCTGCATTGCCGGGCGGGTGTGTTAGGCTGGGTGGGGCGCGCCGGGCTTGCCTGGCGGCATGGCGCCTTTCTTGAGCTTTGAACCAATCCAGGGAATTGCACGATGAAGCGGACAGCGACGGCGAATTGGCAGGGGTCATTGACCGAGGGCACGGGGACTTTGGACAGCCAGAGCGGGGCGCTGGCGGGATTGCCCTATACGTTCAAGGGGCGGTTCGTGGATGAAACCGGCCAATCGGGCACCAATCCCGAAGAACTGATCGCGGCGGCGCATGCGGGCTGCTTTGCCATGCAGCTGGCGCATTTCCTGGCGGAAAACGGCACGCCGCCGGACAATCTCAAGGTGTCGGCGGCGGTCGAGCTGATCCCGGGCACGGGCATTACCGGCAGCGCGCTGACGCTGGAGGCGAAGGTGCCGGGCGTCGATGCGGGCACGTTCAAGGAACTGGCCGAAAAGGCCAAGGGCGCCTGCCCGGTTTCCAATGCGCTGGGCGCCATTGCCATTTCGCTGGATGCGCGGCTGGTGTGATCGGGGCATCGGCGAAGGCCCCCTCACCCGGATCGCGTCGCGATCCGACCTCTCCCCCAGGGGAGAGGTGAAGGCGGGGCCCGCGTTATCCGCCTCGTAGTTCGAGGCTCCGCTGGCGCTGCGCACCTCACCATGAGGCTCGCGGGGAAGGTCGTGCCGGCGCGTGAGCGGAGGCGCGCGCCCTTCGACAGGCCGTCACCCCCACCCTGCTCGATTGAACGGACTTGGCGCAGGGCCAAGTCCTATCTCGCTTCCCTCCCCACGCCGGGGGAGGGAGACGCAGGAGCCGAGGGCGAGATTTTTTTTGCGCGGGTCGTGGCGCTCCCCCCGCCTGACAGGGGGAGGAGGTGAGGGTGGTGTGGGTGTTTAGTCGTCGCCCATCTTAAGAGCTTTAATGAACGCCTCCTGGGGGATTTCCACACTGCCGAACTGGCGCATCCTCTTTTTGCCCGCCTTCTGCTTCTCAAGCAGCTTGCGCTTACGCGTGGCGTCGCCGCCATAGCACTTGGCCGTCACGTCCTTGCGCATGGCGCGGACGGTTTCGCGGGCGATGATCTTGCCGCCGATGGCCGCCTGGATGGGGATGACGAAGAGGTGCGGGGGGATCAGCTCCTTGAGCTTTTCGCACATGACGCGGCCGCGGCTTTCGGCGACCGTGCGGTGGACCAGCATGGAGAGCGCATCGACCGGCTCGGCATTGACCAGGATCGAGAGTTTCACGAGGTCCCCGGCGCGGTGCTCGGCCAGCTGGTAGTCGAAGCTGGCATAGCCCTTGGAGATGGATTTGAGGCGATCGTAGAAATCGAACACCACCTCGTTGAGCGGCAGCTCATATTCGACCAGGGCGCGCTGGCCGACATAGGAGAGGTTGCGCTGGATGCCGCGGCGATCCTGGCAGAGCTTCAGGATGGCGCCGAGATAATCGTCGGGGGTGAGGATTGTCGCCTTGATCCAGGGCTCGCGGATCTCCTCGATCTTCATCACGTCCGGCAGATCGGCGGGATTGTGGAGGTGGATGGTCTCGCCATTGGTGAGGACGACCTCATAGACCACCGAGGGAGCGGTGGCGATGAGATCGAGATCGAATTCGCGGGAGAGGCGCTCCTGGATGATTTCGAGATGCAAGAGGCCCAAAAAGCCGCAGCGGAAGCCGAAGCCCAGCGCGGCCGAGGTTTCCATCTCGAAGGAGAAGCTGGCGTCGTTGAGACGCAGCTTGCCCATGGCGGCGCGGAGTTCATCGAAGTCGGAGGCGTCGACCGGGAAGAGGCCGCAGAAGACCACCGGCTGGGCCGGGCGGAAGCCGGGCAGCGCCTTGGCGGTGGGCTTTTTGTCCTCGGTGATGGTGTCGCCGACATTGGTATCGGCCACTTCCTTGATCGAGGCGGTGAACATGCCCAGTTCGCCCGGGCCCAGTTCGGGCACTTCGACGAGCTTGGGGGTGAAGACGCCGACGCGATCGAGCTCATAGACGGCGCCGGAGGCCATCATGCGGATCTTCTGGTTCTTCTTCATCACCCCGTCGATGATGCGGACCAGCACGACAACGCCGAGATAGGTGTCGTACCAGCTATCGACGAGGAGAGCCTTCAAAGGCGCGTTAATATCGCCCTTGGGCGCGGGCAGGCGGGTGACGATGGCCTCGAGCACGGTGTCGATGCCGACGCCGGTCTTGGCCGAGATTTCGAGCGCGTCACTGGCATCGATGCCGATGACATCCTCGATCTGCGCCTTGACGCGGGGAATGTCGGCGGCGGGGAGATCGACCTTGTTGAGGACCGGGACGATCTCGTGATTGGCATCGAGCGCGTGATAGACATTGGCCAGGGTCTGCGCCTCGACGCCCTGGGAGGCATCGACGACGAGCAGGCTGCCCTCCACGGCGGCCATGGAGCGGGAGACCTCATAGGCGAAGTCGACATGGCCGGGGGTGTCGATGAGGTTGAGGACATAGTCCTCGCCATCCTGGGCGCGATATTTGAGGCGCACGGTCTGCGCCTTGATGGTGATGCCGCGCTCGCGCTCGATTTCCATCGAGTCGAGGACCTGTTCCTTCATCTCGCGCGCATCCAGCCCGCCGGTCATCTGGATCAGGCGATCGGCCAGGGTGGACTTGCCATGGTCGATATGGGCGACGATGGAGAAATTGCGGATATTCTTGAGCGGCGTTGTCATGGCCGCGCTGATAGCAGAAGCGGCAGGGGCGAGAAAGATGGTTTAGCGGGGGTTAACCCAGCGTTTTTGGGAACCCGGAGGGCGGTCAGGGGCTTTGAATGCTCATGCGCATCCCGCTCGCCCCGCTCATCGCCGCCCTGCTTTTGACCAGTCCCGCGCCGGCGCAGGATTTTCTCGGGGGTTTTGGGGATTTCCTCGAAGAGATGCTGCCCGAGCGGCAGGGCGGGACGGCGGCGCCGCGCCCAGCCCCTGCAGAGCCAATGGCAGCGAGCCAGCCGACGCCGGTTTCGCAACGGCCGGCGGCCGCTTCGGCAGAAAAGGCGGCACCGGCCGCCCCGCCCCTGCCGCGGCCTCGGCCAGAGGCGCCGGCGACCCGGGACGATATGGATGCATCAGATGCCCCTCAGCCCGCGGCGCGGCCGGCGACGCCTGCCCCCGAGCCGGAGGCCGCGCCGGACCGGGTGTATCAGACCGCCTGCCCGGCGGTGCTGAGCGGCCAGGTGACCGGGGAGATGCTGGAGCCGATTGCCGAGGGCCAATGTCGCGCCCGGTCACCCCTTTCAGTGACGGCACTGGCCGGCAATGGGCGGAGCATTGCGCTGTCGAGCCCGGTCAGCACCAATTGCGCTATGGCGGGGGCGCTGGCCGAATGGGTCGAGGCGGTGGATGGCTATGCCAGGGCCGCGCTGGGCAATGGCGTGGCAGAGGTGGTGACGGGGACGTCCTATATGTGCCGCAATCGCTACAGCGCGGCGGACGGGTTCGTTTCCGAGCACGGCTTTGCCAATGCACTCGACGTGGTGGGGTTCACGCTCGACAATGGCGAGACCATCACGGTGGATCGGGACTGGGCCGAGGCCGGGACGCCGGAGGGCCGGCTGCTGCGGCTGGCGCATGGGGCGGCCTGCGGGCGCTTCACCACCGTGCTCGGACCTGAAGCCAATGCAGACCACAAGGACCATTTCCACCTTGACCTGGGCTGCCACGGCCAAAGCTGTACGGCGCAGATCTGCGAATGATCAGCAGGCCTTGCAGGACGGGTGGTGGACGGGAAGATCCGCCCAGTCATGCAGGCTCAGGTAATCGGGATGCGGGGCGGGACGCGGGGACGGCAAGGGCTTGCCGAGCCACGCCACGAGGCGGGCCAGGATGGACATTTTCTGTTCTCCGTGAAGAAGGATTGACTGCTATGGCGCCATATTGAGCCCTGTGTAGGCTTCGACACAATGGACAAGGTCTGGCACTCGTTATAGAAAATCTATATGAGTAATCCGTTTCCCATTCCCCTCAATGCCCTGCGGGCCATCGAGATCGTGGCGCGCCGCGGCGCGCTGGCGCCGGCGGCCGAAGAGCTGGGCGTGACCGTGGGCGCGGTCAGCCAGCATTTGCGGCGCGCCGAGGACCGGCTGGGCATGGAATTGTTTGCGCGCACGGCACAGGGGCTCAAGCCGCTGCCGGCGCTGGCGCAGGTGCTGCCCCAGCTTTCGGCCGGCTTCACCCAGCTGCAGGATGGGCTGGCGAGCTTGACCGGGGCCCATGAAGGGGTGCTCAACGTCACGGTCGGGAGTGTGTTCGCCTCGCGCTGGCTGATCTGGCGGGTGCACAAATTCTCTGCCCTCCATCCCGGGCTCGAAGTGCGGCTGACGGTTACCGGCGCCATGCTCGATCTCGGCCGCCCCGATATCGACTGCGGCATCCGCTATGGCGACGGGAAATGGCCGGGCGTGGAGACGAGCCTGATTGGCGGGCAGGACTATCAGCCGGTCTGCTCGCCGCTGCTGCTGCAACGCGTCGGGGATCTATCGGACCTGTCCAAGGTGCCGGTGATTGCCGACCAGACCAGCATGCTCGACTGGCCGGCCTGGCTGGCCCATGCCGGGCTCGACCCGCTGACGGCGCTGAGCGGACCGGTCTATTCGGATGCCTCGCTGGCCTTCGATGCGGCGATATCGGGTCAGGGCGTGCTGCTGGCGGCCGACATGATGACGGCCGATGCGGTCAGCGACGGGCGGCTGGTGCGGCCCTTCGAGCAGCCGGTGACCGGCAAGCGCGGCTATTTCCTTGCCACGGCCAAGGGACGAAGGGAGCCCAAGAAGCTCAGACTGTTTCGCGACTGGCTGGCCGAGGAAGTGCCGGCGAGCGCCAGGGGCTATGTGCACCAGAACGTGGTCAATACCGCACGGATGTGAGGGTCTTTCGGCAAGGATAGAAATAATTTTGCGTCGGAATAGGTCGTTGCCGGATGATATTCGACACGGAAGGATTTCTGCGGCGAAGATGGACGCATTCTTGCATCGGTGGTTTGATAGTGTGGGCGACCAGTTACACCTGTCACGGGAGCGGGGGCCGCAATGGACGACGTGATTATTCTGGGCGCCGGCATTGTCGGCGTCGCCACCGGCATCCACCTGCTGCGCCGAGGCCGCAGCGTAACGCTGGTGGACAAGAACGCGCCCGGGCACGAGACCAGTTTCGGCAATGCCGGGATCATCCAGCGCGAAGGGGTGCGGCCGCATCCGTTTCCGCGCGACCTGCAGACGCTGCTGCAAGTGGGGCTGCATCTGTCGACCGCGGCACGCTATGAGCCCCTGGCCCTGCCGCGCCTGGCGCCGCCCCTGCTGCGCTATTGGTGGGAATCCTCGCCCGAGCATTATCGCAGGGTGGTGCAAAGCTATGCGCCGCTGATCGGCCGTTCGATCATCACCCATGCCGACCTGATCGCCGCCGCAGGCCCGGAGGCGGAGAAGCTGATCTCGCGCTATGGTTGGCACCTGGCGTTCCGCAGCCCGGAAAAGCTGGAAAAAGAGGCCGGCAAGGCCAAGGGCGACCACGACCAGTTCGGGATCGGCTATGAGGTGCTGGATTGGGCCGCGCTGAAGGCCGTCGAGCCAGGCCTGCTCGGCGGGCTGGCGGGCGCCATCCACTGGACCGACCCCTGGACCGTGAAGGATCCCGGGGCGTTGGTCACCGCCTATTTCAAGCTGTTCGAGTCCCTGGGCGGCCAGTTCGTGCGCGGCGCCGCCAAGTCGCTGACGCAGGAGGAAGGACGCTGGCGGGCCGATGTCGATGGGAAGGCGATTGCGGCGCAACAGGCCGTGATCGCGCTCGGCCCCTGGGCGCCGGACGTGCTGGACCGGCTGGGCTATCGGCTGCCGCTCTTCGTCAAGCGCGGCTATCACATGCATTACGGCACGGCAGAAGGGGTGCGGCTCAACCACCTGCTGCTCGACCCGGAAGTGGGCTATGCCATGGCGCCGATGGCGCGCGGCATCCGCATCACCACCGGCGCCGAATTCGCCGATCGCGACGCCGCACCGACGCCGATCCAGCTGGGCAAGGCGGAAAAGGCGGCGCGCGAACTCTTTCCCCTGGGCGACCGGCTCGACCCGCAGCCCTGGAAAGGCGCCCGGCCCTGCACGCCGGACATGATGCCGATCATCTCCAAGGCGCCACGCCATGACGGGCTCTATGTGGGGATCGGCCATGCGCATCACGGCTTCACGCTGGGGCCGGCGACGGGCGAATTGCTGGCCCAGGCGATGACCGGCGAAGAGACGGCCATCGATATCCATCCGTTCCGCATGGAACGGTTCATGGGCGGCTGAGACTGCGGCAGAGCTGGCGAAAAGATGGAGACCGGAGGCGATGGTCGACTACGCCTTTGAAGCCGAGGTGATCTACTGGCGGGGACCAGCGCCCTTTCTTTTCGCCAGGCTGCCTGCAGCCGTCAGCGCCAGTATTGCCGCCATTGCCGACCGCGTGAGCTATGGATGGGGCTGCATTCCGGTGCGGGCCCAAATCGGCACCGCCGATTTCACCACTTCGCTATTCCCCAAGGACGGCATCTACCTCCTGCCGCTGAAGGTGGCCGTTCGCAAGGCGATCGGGGCGGTGGACGTTGGCATGCCCCTGACCGTGACCATGCAGATTGCCCCCAAGGCCCCTGACATCTGAATGATGTCTTGCATCGGGGCGAGCCCGGCACTATCTTTCATCTGAAATTTCTGTTCTGAAACTTTCGGAGGAAATATGTCTGTTCTGGCCCCCGCATCGCAGAACGACCGCGCCCTTGTCGTGAGCAAGGCCGTGTTGCGGGCGGCCGAGGCCTTGGGCATCAGGGCCCGGCGGCTGGCGGCCATTATCGGGACCAGCGAGCCGACCCTGTCGCGCCTGAAGGCCGGCACGGTCCTGCTCGATCCGGAGAGCAAATCCTATGAACTGGCGGTGTTGCTGATCCGCGTGTTTCGCTCGCTCGATGCCATTGCCGGAGGTGATGCCGAGGTGGTGCGGCGCTGGCTCGACAATGACAATCTGGCGCTGGGCGGCAGGCCGGCCGACCGGCTCATGACGGTGACAGGGCTCATTGACGTGCTGGCCTATCTCGACGCGCGGCGTGCTCTTGTCTGAGGGCGGATATGAGGGGCGGGCCTGGCGGCTGGTGGAAGCCCAGCATCAGGTCTCGACGCTGAAGCTGGTCGACAATGGGGCCGAGCAGGGGTTGCTCGAAGCCATTCTCGATGACAGCAAACCGCCCGTGCCGGCCGACTGCGCGGGGCTGCACTACCTGCTGTTCACGCCGTTTCGCTACCGTGCCTATCCGCATGGATCGCGGTTCCGCCGCGCCGGACTGACGCCGGGGGTTTTCTACGGCGCCGAGCATGTGGAAACCGCCCTGGCGGAAATGGCCTTCTACCGGCTGCTGTTCTTTGCCGAGTCTCCCGGCACACCGCTGCCGCGCAATGCATCTGACTATACCGGCTTTGCCGTGGCGCTGGCGAGCCAGCGGGCCATTGACCTCATGGCGCTGCCTTATGCGGCAGAGGCGGAGAAATGGTCCGATCCGGTCGACTATGCCGCCTGCCAGGCACTGGCAGATCGGGCACGCGCGGATGGGGTGGAAATCATCCGCTATCGCTCGGTGCGCGACCCGCAGGGACGGGCCAATCTCGCCGTGCTCAGCTGCGCGGCCTTCGCCCAGAAGGCGCCCGGCAAATATGAGAGCTGGAAGCTCTATGTGGGACCGCAAAGCGTGACGGCGCTGCGGGACTTTCCGCGCAAGCGCCTGGACTTTGCGCGGGCCGGCTTTGCCGCCGACCCGCGATTGCAGCTTTAGCCTTCGAGCAGGCGCCGGAGCTTGGCCAGGGCCGTATCGCTGCTTTCGCGATAGGCGATGGTGCCCTCGAACTCTCCCGCCGCGTTGACGAGGAAGATCGAGGCGGTGTGGTCCATGGTGTAGTCGCTGCCCTCGAGCGGCACTTTTTCATAGAACACGCCCCAGGACTGGGCCGCCTTGGCAATCTCGTCCGGCGTGCCGGTCACGCCGGTGACGTGGCCGGTCCAACTGACATAGTCGTCGATGACCGCGGCCGTATCCCGCTCGGGGTCGACGGTGACGAAGAAGGAACGAAGGTCTTTCGCCTCATCGCCCAGCGCTTCGTACCAGCTTGTCATTTCGGCCAGCGAGGTCGGGCAGACTTCCGGGCAATGGGTGAAGCCGAAGAACAGCATGGAGGGACTACCCTTGAGGCTGTCGCGGGTGAACGCGTCGCCCGCGGCCGTCAGCAGCTGATAATCGGCCTGGCCGAGCCCGGCGACCTGACTGGTCCGGGTCATGGTGGTGTAGACATAGAGCCCGGTGGCGGCCAGCGCCGCCACGGCCACCAAAGTCCAGAGGACTGTGCGCAAATGGGTGAGATTCATGGCTTAGTGCCCCATATGGCCGCTGGGCGCATCGGCGGCTGCGGTGCCCACGGGTAGGTCGATGGTGATGGTGCCGGCCTTTTCGAAGGTGAGGGTCACGGGAACGGTTTCGCCCTCGACCAGGGCCTGGGTGAGCCCCATGAACATGATGTGGTACCCGCCGGGCTCGAGCACGACGCTCTGCCCGGCCGGGATGACGAGGCCATCGACGAGCTGGCGCATTTTCATGACATCGCCTTCCATGGCCATTTCATGGATCTGGGTGTCCCGGGCGATGGGGGAACTGGCCGAGAGCAGGCGGTCATCCTCGGTGCCATTATTGGTGAGGGTCAGGAAGCCGCCGCCCACAGGGGCATTGGGCAGGGTGGCGCGGGTGAAGGGGCCGGTGATGGCGATGTCGCCGATGGCGATCGGGGCCATTTCGCCATGCGCGGCGGCGGGGGCGTCCTGAGCCGACGAGGCCAGGGGCGAGAATGCGGTGGCGAAGGCCAGGGCAAGAAGCAGGGGGCGGAGGGTCATGATGGTTCCTTTCATGGAAGCGTGATGTCGGTGCCGATACGGGCAAGGGTGAAGCGATCGATACGGATGTCGAGGACCATTTCCCAGGTTCCGGGAAGGGGGATGGCCTGCCCCTCGACGCGCCAGATGCCGTCGACCGGCGTTGCGGGGAGCTTGATGGGCTCGATGCCCATGGCGGGCGCGGACAGGGTCAGGTTGACGCCCACCGGCTGGAGCGGTGCGCCGGCGCCATCGACGATGGACATATCGATGGTGACAGGTCCTGCGCGGCCCGGCGTGACGACAATGTCGGCCATGACCGCGTCATTCATGGCATGGGCATAGGCCGGCAAGGCCAGGGCGGCCTGCGCCGCTGCGGCCGCTGCGATGGCGCGCGGGGGAGGCGTGAAGCGCCAGCCGGCGGCCAGGGCGAGAATGGCAAGGACAAGGACCAGTTCGGCCAGGATGGACCGGCGCAAATGCAGACGCGGGGTCAGTTCGCCGGCCAGGACCGGCGCCGTGAGGCGGAAACGGTTCCAGAGGGCGAGCAGGAAGAGAATGAACAGCAGCCCCAACTTGGCGGCCAGGATGTAGCCATAGGGGGTCAGCCAGGCGGAGCCCGGGGGACCAAGCTGCACCAAAGCCAGGGTGCCGCCGGAGACGAGGATGGCGGCGACCGCATAAGGGACGAAGCGCGAGAACCGAACGAGAGCCCGATCGGCGGCGGCCGAGCGTTCGCGCAGCCAGTGCCAGAGCGGGATCAGCGCGCCGATCCAGAACAGGATGCCGCCAATATGCAGCGCGACGACCGGACGGGTGAGCCATTGCGGCGCGGCGGCGCCGGCATGGCCGCTGATGGCCAGGGCGATGGCGGCCATGAGCCAAGCGGACCAGGCCAGCGCCGGCAGCACCATGAGGCCGAGCAGCGCGAGCGTGCAGGCCATAGCGACGAGGAGTGCGGTGAGGCCATAGCTGGTGGCAAAGCCCGTCACCCAGGCCGGCGCCGACAGCAGTGCATCGGGCGGGAGACCCAGCGCGTCGGCGCCGTGCAGGCCCAGGCTCAGCGGCGCGGCCACCAGACCAAGGAGAGCCAAGGCGGCGACCGGCCGTTGCGCCGGGCGTGACAGAGGGGCGGCCAGCGCGAAGACGGCGCCGCCGAGGCCGAGGAAGAGCCCGGCAAAGAGCATGAGTTTGCTGGCCCAGAGCAACATGGCCGTGGTGCGCGAGCCGGTGGTTTCGGGCGGTGCGGTGCCGGTGGCCCGGCCGAGGGAAAAGACCAAGGCGCCAGCGACGGGATGGGCATCGACGGAGACGACCCGCCAGCTCAACACATGGGTGCCCACCCCCAGGCCGGAGGGCAGATGAACAGCGAGCGTTTTGCCGCTGGTGCTCGCGGCCGTGAGATCGGTCACCGCGCCATCCGGAGCGACCAGCGTGATCACCAGGGGGCTGACCGGCTCGTTGAAAGCCAGCGACAGCGTCTCCGGCGCCTGGTCGAGGATCGCATTGGCTTCGGGTCGGGTCGAGAGCAATTGCGCATGGGCGAAGGCCGGCACGGCATTGGCCAGCAGCAAGAGGGCCACCAGCAGAGGCGCAACGAGGCGGGTTATGGATAGGGTCATCCCCTGTTCCTTCACGCAAAGGAGCGGCAAAGGCGGGGCACGGGCCCCGCCCAGGGCCTTAGTGGCCGTGGCCGCCTTCGGCCGGAACAAGGGTCAGGCTCGGGGCCGGCATATCGGCATCTTCGGTCGTGCCGAGCCAGGCTTCCTCGCCATTGGCGCATTCCTGGATGGCAGGGAAGTAGAACTTGCCGGGCTCTAGCGTGTCGGCAAAGGTGCCGCGGAAGACGAATTCGTCATACCACTCATTGGGCAGATTGCCCTCGGACCAGACGATCTCGGTGACGCCCTCGGTCACTTCGGTGCCGTGGTTCATATAGGTGTGCTGATAGGGTCCGGTGACGGTCTCGAGCGTCCAGCCGGCCTTGGGCATGGGCTTGACGTTGAAGAAGCCCTCCGGGATCTGGATGCGAACGGTGTTGGTGGCCTCGGTGCCACAGCCATGGGGCACGCGCAGCAAGGCCTTGTAGGTGGCGCCAGGGGCGGCTTCCTGAATTTCCAGGGTAGCGTGGGCGAAAGCCGGGACGGCAAGGGCAGCAAGCGTGGTGGCGGCGAGAGTGGCGCGCAGGACAAAACGGATCATTGCGATGATCTCCAGTCAAATATGGGTCTGAGGGCAGCGGGAGCTGCCGGAACTTGAGGGGTTCAGACCGTGACGGGAGGGGCGCGGGATTGCCCGAAATGATCGGGCAGGATGGGCCGGATGGGCTCGTCCAGCGCGGCAAAACCGATGACAGCGGCCGTGGTTGGCGCTTCAAGGGTGAGAACGGGGGGCAGAACAACGGCCAGCTGCTGCTTGGCCACGCCGGTGGCCGGGCATTTGAGCGCTGCTGCCTCGCGCGGATCGCCCTTGTCGTCCTGGGCCAGGGGCTGGCAGATCGACCAGCTGTCGAGCGTGGAGAAACCGGCAGCATTGAGGTCGCGCTGCAGACCGGCAGCCTGATGCAGGGGCAGCAGCAGGGTGAGCACATAGAGCGCCAGGACCGCCAGGGCGATGCCGGCCTCGCGGAGCATGGTCGGTACTGTGCTATGTGTCTGCGTGTTCACGGCATCCTCGATAGCCCGACGCATGCCGCGGCTCAAGGCCATAGAGCATGGACAATGCGGACACACATTGTCGCAGATCAACCAATCATTGCGCAAAGATTAGAAGCGTTCTAAACAAAGATTGGAATCATTCCAGACTATGAGGGTCTCATGCTGCGCTTATGGCCGGATAATCGGCGCGATTTCTCCACGCTTTCAGAACGCGAAATCCTGTCGCTGGCGATCGCCGCGGAGGAAGAGGACGGGCGCATCTATTCCGAATATGCGACGCGGCTGGGCGAAACCTATCCGGGCAGCGGCGCACTGTTCGAAGGCATGGCCGCCGAGGAGGACGAGCATCGCCGGCGGCTACTCGACCTCTATGTCGCCCGGTTCGGGCCGCGACTGGTGCCGATCCGGCGCGAGCATGTGCGCGGCTTTCTGACCCGCAAGCCGGTATGGCTGCAAAAGACGCTGACCCTCGATCAGGCCCGCCAGCAGGTGTGGGAGATGGAAGAGGGCGCCTACCACTTCTATCTCGAAGCGGCCAAGCAGGTGACCGACGCCGATATCCGCAAGCTCCTGGGCGACCTTGCAGCGGCCGAAAAGGGCCATGCCCAGCGCGCCGACCAGATCGACAGCACAGTGCTGGGTGCGGAAGGTCGGGCGCAGGAGAGCCAGGAAGCGCATCGGCAATTCGTCCTGACCTATGTGCAGCCAGGGCTGGCCGGGCTGATGGATGGATCGGTCTCGACGCTGGCGCCGGTGTTTGCGGCGGCCTTTGCCACCGGCGACACGCACCAGACCTTTCTCGTCGGCCTGGCCGCGGCGGTGGGCGCGGGCATTTCCATGGGCTTTACCGAGGCCGCGTCGGACGACGGCAAGCTGACCGGACGCGGCTCGCCGATCAAGCGCGGCCTGGCCGCGGGCGTGATGACCGCCGTGGGCGGGCTGGGGCACGCCCTGCCCTATCTGATCCACGACTTCTGGATTGCCACGGGCGTTGCCGCCTTCGTGGTGCTGGTCGAATTGTGGGCCATCGCCTTCATCCAGCAGCGCTATATGCAGACCCCGTTCTGGCGGGCCGCGCTGCAGGTGGTGCTGGGCGGCGCGCTGGTGTTTGCCGCGGGTATCCTGATCGGCAGTGCCTAGGCAGCCTAAACCTCAGGCGGCCAATGGCCGGCGGCGCGTTCCGCCGGCCCGACGGACGAGCCACAGGCTGAGCGCACCCACGATAAGGCTCACGGCCAGAAAGACGGCGCTTTCGAAAGGGCCGGCCCCATCGGGCCCGAACACGACGCGGTTCATGATCCGCCCCGGCATGAAGGTGAACCAGCCGGTCAGGACCAGTGCCATCAGATAGAGGGCCTGCATGGCCCGCATATGCGCCTTGATATTGCGGCGGCGGGCAAAGCGAACGGCCTGGAACAGGCTCCAGAGCGTGGCCACGGAGAGCAGGTGGATAGGGCTGAACAGGCCCAGCATGCGAATTTCCCAGATGAAGAAGGACGAAAGCGCGACAATCGTCATCAGCCCCACCCAGACGCGGCCGAGACGCTTGTGCGGCGCATCGCCCTTGCGCCGGAACAGCACCCAGCCGCCCAATGCGAAGGCGGCCATGGCGGCGAAAGCATGGAGCTGGATCACGGGCGAGGCGGACAGAAGGGGCTGAAGATCGATCTGGAGGGACATGGGGACAGCATTCCGGTTGAACTTGTGCCGCTGTCCTTTCGCACTAGACTGACCACCAGCAAGTGCCCCTACGCAGAATGACAGCGCGCTACGTGAAACCGGCTCCCCTCAATTTCGCGCTTCGTGAAATGCAGCGCCTGGCGCGCCTGCCCCAAAGCTGGCTGGTGCTCGGCGCGGTGAGCGTGGTCATGGGACTGGTGGGACCATTCGGCACATTCGAGATGACGCTGTTGCCGCGCCTGGCCTATTGGACCGCGGTCGTGACCGGCACCACGGCCATTGGCACGCTTGTCGAGCTGACCGTGGCCGAAGCGATAGGGACCCGTCTGCCCGGTCCCCTGGCGGCCGGGATCGGCGGCGCGGTGGCCGGCGTACCGATCGCGCTGGCGGTCTGGGCGTTCAACGCCCAAGTGTTCAGCGGTGACGGCGAAGCCATCTCCCTCTGGCTGCTGCTGGGCTATTGCGTGCCGATTGCGGCGGTGGTGACTGCGGCTGGCAATGGTTTGCGGCGGTCGGGGCCGGAGCAACCCTCCCCGAATGCTCCGGCGGAGATGGCCGTACCCGCGCCGCCGCCCCTGCTGGAGCGCCTGCCACGACCACAACGGGGACGGCTCATCCACCTGGCCGTGTCCGATCACTATGTCGAGGTGACCACGGAGAAGGGCACGAGCCTGGTCCTGATGCGCCTTTCCGACGCCATCAAGGAGACGGAGCCCGTCATGGGCCTGCAGGTGCACCGGTCGCACTGGGTGGCGCTGGATGCGGTCAGGCGCGGCCTGCGGCAGGGGGGCAAGCCGGTGCTGGAGCTGGAAACCGGCGCGCTGGTGCCGGTGAGCCGCACCTATCTCGATGCGGTGCGGGCGGCCGGACTGCTCGACTGAAACAGGTGCAGGCGATCATCGATGATCTCGCCCACACGGGCGCATTCCTGGGCAATCTCGCGCACGAAATCGGCCAGCATGGGCCGCTCCAGCACCGCCGGGTTGCGCACGACCATGGCGGTATCGCGATGCAGCGGCTCGAATTCGACCGGGGCGATCTCGACCAGGCGACCGGCGCGGACGTCCTCCTCGACGGCGGAATTGACGAAAAAGCCCAGCCCCTCGCCCTTGAGCGCCAGGCGTCGGGCCGGACCGGTGGGCAATTCGACGCTGGTCTGCGCCAGGCGCACCAGTGCGGCGGCGCGCTCGGGATCGGCCTGCCACCACCTCAGCGCAATGACGCGCGGCACCAGCACCAGCACCTCGTCAATAGTCGGCTGGCTGGAGAGTTTGGCCGCAACCTCGGGGGAGACCACCAGGGGTACGCGCTCGCGCATGATCACCAGGGGTTCGAGATCGACCACCAGGGGATCGATATTGGGCCAGCACAGGATACCCATTTCCACTTCGCGCTCATGCAGCATGGCGGCGATCTGCGCCTGACGGCCTTCGCGCACCACCACGTCGACGGAGGGATAGGTCTGCTGGAAACGGATGAGGCTTTCGGTGATCAGCGGGGAGACCAAGGTGCGCAGCGAGCCGATGGAGACCCGGCCACGCTCGACCCGGCGCAAGGCTTCGCGCCCCTCCTGCGCAGTGCCGATGATGCGGCGGGCGAAGGGCAGGAAGGTCATGCCCTGATCGGTGAGGGTGACGGTGCGGCCACGCACGAACAGCTGGACACCCAGCAGCTGCTCCAGCGCGCGGATGCGCATGGAGGCGGTGGCCTGGGTGATGTTGAGATAGGCCGCGGCGCGGGTGAAGGATTGGTCGCGGACGATGCGGTCGAAAGTGCGAAGCTGGTCGAGGTCCATAGACAAGGCTTATGCAATGGCGCGTTTGCAGCGACATATCGCGCGCGCCATTGGCGATGTCTATACGTCGAGTGACGCAGATATTTCCTAACCCGCCTTCTTGGTCGCCTTCACATAGGCTTCCAGCACTGCATTCATGCGCGTCTGGTAGCCCTTGCCGTCGGCCTTGAAGGCTTCGAGAACGGAGTTCTTGACCCGCAGGGTGACCGAACTGGTGCCGTCCGGATAGACCACTCGCGCATTCTGCCAGAAGTTTTCGTCCAGCTCGGGAATGTCGCTGAAGTCGATGTCTTCGTCCTTCATAGCGAGCAATTCCTCGGTCGTCAGTGGCCGACTATATGGAGGTTTCATAGACGATCCTTTCCCGCCTCGAAGCGCGTCGCGCCGAAATGATACGGCGGCGACCGGTCCGATCTGTGTGAACGACGGTAACGATCACCGTATTCGCCATCCGGCCAGTCGAAATCTCGCGCATTTCGCCATAGTCGACCCGCAGATCAGACCAGGTGACAATTGGACCTCGAAAAATGAAAACGG
This sequence comes from Devosia salina, assembly GCF_019504385.1. Lineage (NCBI taxonomy): Bacteria > Pseudomonadati > Pseudomonadota > Alphaproteobacteria > Hyphomicrobiales > Devosiaceae > Devosia > Devosia salina. The sequence goes on along the minus strand of NZ_CP080590.1, from coordinate 88,089 downwards.
CATCGGCAAAATCAATGCCGTGCTTGAGCACATTGGCCTCGTTCTTCGCGTCGTCCCACTCGAAGTCCATGCCGATTGTTAATACAATTGTATGTACAAATCAATCCGGCTTGTTCGCCTGTCGCGACCGCTCGGCCTGCGCCCTCTTGGCCTGTCGCCGCCTTTCGGCGTCGGTGAGGGCGGCGTCGCCCATATGCGCGAGACCGCGCTTTTTGGCCAAGTCCATCTGGCGCTGGCGTTCGGCGGCGGCAGCGTGCTTGGCCGCGTCGTCCTTGCAATAGGGGCAGGACACGCCCTCGTGGTAATCGGCGTGACCCCTATCGGCTTCGGTGAGCGGATGGCGGCAGGCGCGGCAGAGCGTGGCATTGCCCAGTTCGAGCCCATGGCCCACCGAGACGCGCTCGTCGAAAACGAAGCATTCGCCCTGGAACCGGCTCTGCTCGGGCGGAGTGACTTCGAGATATCTGAGGATGCCGCCCTTGAGGTGGAACACTTCCTCAAAGCCTTGGCTCAGAAGATAGGACGACGCCTTTTCGCAGCGGATGCCGCCGGTGCAGAACATGGCGACCTTCTTGTCCCGCGCGGGGTCCAGGTGCTTTTCGACATAGTCCTTGAACTCGACAAAGCTCGACGTGTGGGGATCGAGGGCGCGCTGGAAGGTGCCAAGCCCGACTTCGTAATCGTTGCGGGTATCGACCAGAACCACGTCGTTGCGTTCAATCAACGCGTTCCAGTCTTCGGGCTCGACATAGGTGCCGACCTGACGGTTGGGATCGACTTGGGGCGCGCGCAGGGTGACGATTTCGGGCTTCAACCGCACCTTCATGCGCAGGAAGGGTGCGGTGTCGGCAAAAGAGTACTTCACCTCGGCACCCATGAGGCGGGTGCCAAAGGGGCCGGTGGCGAAGAGATAATCGGCGAGCGCGTCGATGGCCTCGGGCGTGCCGGCAACGGTGCCGTTGATACCCTCGGGGGCCAGGATGAGCGTACCCTTGATGCCCTTGCCGCAGCAGAATTCGGCCAGCGGGGCCTTGAGCGCCTCGACATCGGGGAGCGAGGCGAATTTATAGACCGCCATCACCTTGTATGGATGATGCGGCTGGGGCAAACTGGCCATGGATTTCGAGCTGGGCGCGTTCATTGCGCCGCTCATATCACCGGTCGAGCCCGGCGTCACGGGCGGCCGCAGCCACAAAATTGGGAGAGACGAGATGACCTATCGGGCCGATCCGGCACGCTATGACAGCATGCAATACCGCCGTTCGGGCAAATCCGGCCTGAAACTGCCGGTGGTGAGCCTAGGGCTCTGGCAGAATTTCGGCGGCACGCGGGACTATCCCAGCGCCATGGAAATCCTGGGCTATGCCTTTGACCAGGGGATTACCCATTTCGACCTGGCCAATAATTACGGACCGCCGGCGGGGTCATCGGAAGAACTGTTCGGGCAGGTGATGGCTCGGGATTTCCGACCCTATCGCGACGAGATGATCATCTCGACCAAGGCGGGCTACAATATGTGGCCGGGGCCCTATGGCGAATGGGGGAGCCGGAAATACCTGCTGGCCAGCCTGGACCAGTCGCTCAAGCGCATGGGGCTCGACTATGTCGACATCTTCTATTCGCACCGTTTCGACCCCGACACGCCGCTCGAAGAGACCATGGGGGCGCTGGCCCATGCGGTGAAAAGCGGCAAGGCGCTTTATGTCGGGATTTCTTCCTATCCCGAGCAGCAGACGCGCGAGGCCCATCGCCTATTGAAGGAGATGGGGGTGGCCTGCACGATCCATCAGCCGAGCTATTCGATGATCAATCGCTGGATCGAGAACGACAAGACGATCGATGCCTGCGGCGAGCTGGGGATCGGGGTGATCGCGTTTTCGCCGCTGGCCCAGGGCGTGTTGTCGGGCAAGTACAATACCGGCAATACCGAGGGTTCGCGCGGGGACAATCCCAAGGGCACGCTGCGCGCCAGCCATATCGAGCCGCGGGTGCTCGAGGCGGTCGATAAGGTCGGCGAGATCGCGCGGGCACGCGGCCAGTCCATGGTGCAGCTGGCGCTGAGCTGGGTGCTGCGGCGCCAGGAAATGACCTCGGCGCTGATCGGGGTCAGGACGCTGGAGCAGCTCAAGGACAATCTGGGCGTGCTCAACAATCTCGATCTCAGCGCCGAAGAGATTGCCGCGATCGATGAAGCCACCAAGGGCGGGCAGATGGACCTGCAGCCGCGGCCCCAGGGCTGGCTGCGGTAGGATTTCGGTCAAGGCCCCCTTACCCGCCGGCTTCGCCATCGGGTAAGGGGGCCTTGGTCCTATACCAGCATCGACTGCAAGGCGCCCATGGCGGCCAGTGAGCCGGCATTGGTGGCGAAGGTGACCGAGTGCATGGCCATGGCGAGATCACCGGCGGCGTAGATGCCGGGGCGGGATGTGGCCTGCATGTCACCGACGGCAATCATGGTGCCGGTGGGCGTGGCCTGCATGTCGAGGCCGAGCTGGGCATGCAGATCGGCCGAGGGGCGGTTGCGCGGATGGGCGTAGAGCGCGGCCAGTTCGACGCTGGTGCCGTCGTCGAGGGTGACGCCCTCGATGCGTCCACCCTGTTGGCTGATGCTGGCGAGCTTGCCGTCGTAGATTCGCACGCGGCGCTTTTCGAGCTTGTGCCGCTCCTCATCGATGATCTCATGGCCATCGAGGATGAGAGTGATGTCGTCGGTCCAGTTGGCATAGAGCATGGGCCCATGCAGCGACATGGGCGAGGAATAGAGCAGCGCCCAGGGCCGCCCCGCCACCTCGTAGCCGTGGCAGAAGGGGCAATGAATGACCGTCTTGCCCCAGCATTCGGCAAAGCCGGCCATGTCTGGGAATTGGTCGACAATGCCGTAGCTGAGGATGAGGCGGCGCCCGGAGATGGTGTCGCCCGCGGTGGTGGCGACGGCGAAGTTGTCGGGCTCGCCCGAGATGGAAACGGCCCCGGCGCCGACCAGCTCGACGGTCGGGTAATGCGCGACCTGCCGGCGGGCGGCGCCGAGCAGGTCGGCAGGCGGGGCGCCGTCATGGCCGAAGATATTGTGCGCATTTTCGGCATAGCGATTACGGTTGAGGCCGGTGTCGAGCACCGTGACCTTGCGGCGGGCGCGACCCAGTTGCATGGCGGCGGTAAGACCGGCGAAGCTGCCGCCGATGATGATGACGTCCTGCATGTGTGTCTCCTTTTTCAGGGCGAGCGAAGGCGTCCGGCGCCAAGGGGCACTGGGGACAGACGCCTCGGATTGGAACTCGTTCAGTCGAGGCGGGGGAAACCCGCCTGCATGGCCGTCGATGCAATGTCGCTGAGGCGGACCCGGGCCAGTCGAGCGGCCAGCAGCGCCTCGGCGTCGTCGAGGAAATCGGTCATGACCCGGTCGACGGAGCGCACGATGGCGCAGCTGACGTCGCCCGGATCGCTTTCGGTGCGCACCAGAAGGCGCTCGCCCATGGCCTCGTAAACCTGGCGCAGGGTGATTTCTTCGGCTGGACGCGTGAGTGCCCAGCCCCCATTTGGCCCCTTGCTGGCCTCAACGATGCCGGCCTCGCGCAGTTCCCCGAGAATGCGGCGAACCACAACCGGATTGGTCATGAGACAAGTGGCGAGCGCCGCGGAGGTGAGCACCTTGCCGGGTTGGGCGTGCAGATGCACCAGGGCGTGCAGGGCAATGGACAGGCGACTGGATCGTTTCATGTAACTTTTATTGTTACATATTAGCCGTGCCGTCAAGAGGCCGTTTCTTCCCAGGGCGGGCTGGGCTAGATTGAGGATGGTATTCGGGGAGGAAGACCATGCGTCGTCTCGCAATATTGCTCGTGCTGCTGTGCGGCAGCGTGGTGCCTGGCCTGGCGCAGGACGCGCAGAGCCAGGCGCTGATCGATCACATGAAAACCGGCAAGCTCGTCCATATCAGTGACATTGCGGTGCTGATGATGGATTCGGAGCGCTGGTGCTATCGCGAGCAGGACGGCAATTGCGCCTGGTCGGACATCTATCTCGCGACCAGTGCCAAGGGCGCGACCTATGAGATTTCCAACCCCTGGAGCGAGGAGGTCGACATCTCCTTCATCGACGAAGGGGTGTTCAAGGACGACCGCTATATCTGCGAGACGGGCCTCGATTGGGTGCCGACCGTGCGGGCCTATGGGCGCGAGAGCGGTACCGCCATCGAGGGGCGGGAGCTTGCGGCGCTGAAGGACGAGATCTACGGCGTGGTGAATGTCGAGGACGATGACGACTGCTTCGACTATCTGTTCCAGCATCATGACAAGGCCGCCGAAACGGTGACCCTGTTGCAGCGGCAATATGTGGACGGACAAACCGACCCGGCCAATGACGCGCTGGTGACGCTCTATTTCAACAAGGAAGCAGCCGACGCTCTGGGCTGGTACTGGTAGCGAGGCGTCTGACACACCCCCACCCTAGCTGCGCTAGGACGCGGAGCGTCCAGCTTCGCTACCCTCCCCACAAGGGGGAGGGAGACGATGAACACTGGTGCTGCGGTCTTGCGCCTCCCTCCCCTTGATGGGGAGGGACTGAGGGTGGGGTGGCTGACGTCGTGACGGCTAAAGCACCCCATCCTTCAAACTTTCCGCCAGCGGCGCCGGGCGGGTGACCGGGGTCTTGATGTCCACGGTGCGGCCTTCCCGCGCGGCAATTTCGAAGGCTTCCATGACCTCGAGCACATGCAGGGCCAGATCGCCATTGGCCCGGTGCGGGCGGTTCTCGATGATGGCAGCGGCCATGTCGGCGACGCCGAGCGAGCGGTAATTGCCGTCGGCATAGGGCTGGACCACGGGCACTTCGGTCCAGGCCTCGTCGCGGCCGCGCTTGCGCGTTTCCACCGTGCCGCCGAAGAAATTGGGATCGGGGACGATGAGGCTCTGCTCGGTGCCATAGAGTTCGAGCGGCACATGCTTGTGGGCGGCGACGTCGAAGCTCATGCCGATCTGCACGATGGCGCCATTGGCAAAGCCGAGCGAACCGGTGACATGGGTGTCGATATGGACCGGGACGGTCTGACCCTTTTTCGGCTCGGAGGTGATGGTGCGTTCGGCGCGCAGGCGCGAGGACATGGCCGAAACCCTGGCAACCGGGCCGAGCAGATTGACCAGGTCGGTGATGTAATAGGGACCCATGTCGAGCATGGGGCCACCGCCGAGGTCGTAGTAGAAGGCCGGATCGGGATGCCAGCTTTCGTGGCCGGGACACTGGAAGAAGGCGGTGCCGCCAATGATGGTGCCCAGGACGCCGCTATCGACCACGGCGCGCGCCTGCTGGTGCGAGCCGCCGAGAAAGGTATCGGGGGCCGAACCGATGCGCAGCCCCGCGGCATTGGCCGCGTCGAGCAATTTGCGCCCTTCGGCGAAGGTGATGCCAAGCGGCTTTTCGGAATAGACGTGTTTGCCGGCGGCCAGGCATTTGAGGCCAACATCGACATGGGCCCGCGGGATGGTGAGATTGACCACGAGGTCGATGGCCGGATCGGCCAGCAATTCATCGACGCTCATCGACTTGAGGCCAAATTCGGCGGCGCGGGCACTGGCGGCGTCGGCGCGCATGTCGGCGAGACCCTTCACATCGAGTCCGCCGAAGCCCGGGAGCCCGTCCTTGCCCAGAATGGCCTTCAGATAGGCCGATGAAATATTGCCGGTACCGATGAAGCCGATACCGAGGCGCTTGGCGCTCATATGCGCACTCCTCCCAGATGTACGTGCATCAGACTATCCGCCGCGCGTCGGAGTCGGAAGGGGCGAAACGGCAAATTGTATGACTTTGTGGCCTTCGAGATCAGCCCACCAGCACGGCGTGATCGCAGCGCACCCCATAGACCCTTATATCGGCCTCGCCGATGCCGAGGCCCAAAGTGGAGAGCGTGGCGGCGAGCGTCATGTCGAGCGTGGGGGCGAGCGGCGCGAGCAGATCGCGCAGGGCCTGAGCAATGAGGGCGGGCGAGGCCAGGCCCAGCCCCAACACGCTGACCGTGAGGTCGAGTTCGCCCAGCAGCGAGCCGGCCAGTGACGCAATGGGCGTGGTGGTGGTGACGGTCTTGAGCGTACCGGCCGCAATGTCAGCCGAAGAGAAACCGAGTGCCACAGGCGTGGTCTGCGCGATTTCGATCTGGGCGGAACCGCTGACCTTGAGCAGCAGCACATCGACAAGCCGCGCCGGCGCCAGGGCTGGCGGGCTGCCGAAATCGGCCAGGGCATAATCACCGAGTTCGCCCAGGGCCAGTCGCGCCAGGCCGGGGCGCGCCTCGATGACGGCGCTGCCCTGTGGTGCGGCGGGCGTGGGACAGGTGGCCGCGGCGACACGGGCTTCGGCCTGGGCCAGATCAAGCCAGAGCGGCAGGCTGACCCCGGCACCGAGCAGTACCGGGCCACCCAGCAGTTCGGCGCGGAGCCGCAGGCGCAACTGAGCAGTACGAAGCACGGTATCGACCGGGCCGATGGCGAACCAGCCGCCGCCCTGGGGCGGTTCGCCCAGCGCCAGGTCGAGGCGGAGACTGACCAGGCCCGGCACGGCGGCGCCGAGATTGAGCGAGACCTGCCGGTCGCCATCGGCAAGGGCCGCCGCGGCCGTGAGGACTTCGAGGGTGGAGAGCGAGATGTCTGCGGCACCGGCGCTCCCCAGCTGCAGGCCGCCCAGGCGGCCCAGCGCCATGAGCCGCGACAGCGGCACAGCATTGCCGGCGCTACCGCCTGCCAGAGACAGCAAGGCCAGGTTGACGGGCCCATTGGTCAGGTCGGCCAGGGCCATGGCAATCAGACCGGCATCGGCGTCCAGGGCCAGGAGGTCGTCATAGGTGATGGCGCTGAGGCCCATGCGGATGCCAAGCGCATCGAGGAACGAAAGCGCGTCGATGCGGGCGGCGGCCAGGCCGGTGTAATCAGCAACCGAAAGCGAGACATTGGTGCCCAGAAGATCGGAGAGGAGCGCATTGGCAAGGCCGCCATTGAGGCTGGCAAGACGCGAGCCCAGCGAGAAGGAGACTTCCGGGGTGACGGCGGCCAGGCCCGCGGCGCTGATGGACGGCTCGGGCGCAAAGCTGCTGGCGAAATGCAGAGTGCCGCTACGCATGAGGGTGACCCGAACGGCATTGACCGGTGTGGCGCCGGGCGTGAAGCGTTCGGCAGCGATTGATCCGGATCGATCGTAGCGGCCGGTGACAACGGTGAGCCCATCCGTGCTGGCCGGGGCAAGGAGCCGCGCCTCGACCAGCACGGATTGGGCGATTTCGGCAGCGCGGGCAGGATCGACCGCCGCCGAAATGGCTGCCAGGTCGACCCCGGCCTGCAGCATGCGCCGCTCGTGATAGAGCGCCGCCGCATCCACCGCGATAGCCGAGACGGCGGCAGAAACGGCAAAGCCGAAGGCAAACAGAATTGCCATATTGCCGCGTTCGCTACGCCAAAACGATTCCCAAAGCGGCATCAGATGCCCCCGCGCCGGATAGTGGCCCCATAGACAATGGTGGAGCCGGGCAGCGGCAGCGGCGGATAGAGGTTCCAGATCGGCAAGAGGGCGGCGTCATAGGTCAGCCGGACAACATATTGATTGGGGTCGAGCGGGCTGTCGCCGATGTCGTGCACCAGCCGGGCGGGGTCGATGAGCATGTAGTCGCCAGCATTGTGCGCCAGATAGGATTCCACCAGCGCGTTGCGTTCGGCCTCATCCAGACCGGCAATGGCGGTTCGCGCCGCATCGGCGGCCAGCTGCTGCAGTGCGTGGGCGGCACCGAAATAGATGCCATAGGCCAGCATACCGGTCAGCAGCAGCAGATAGACCGGGGTGAGGATGGCAAATTCGATGACGGCGGTGCCGCCCTGATGCCGGAGCAGGTGCTTGCGCAGCCCATGCATTGGAGCCTCCCTGGTCAAACCTCTGGTCGGGACCAGATTGCGGCGAGCCCGGCAAGCGGGCGGTAAAGCGCCGCATCGGTAGAATTGCGGGGAAAGCGGGGCGACGGTGGGCCGCAGCGGCGGGATTTGCCGAGCGCGCCGGGACGGTCTAGGAGTGGGCCGAGCCGCAAGCGAGCCTGTCCGTGACCACGCGAAACTACCTTTTTGCCCAGACGAACGACGATGTCGCCCTGACGCGGTTCATTGCCACCGCAGCAAAGGCGACCGGATTTCTCAAGGGTGCCCCGGGCGGCCCCCTGCCCGGCTGGTATGTCCCCGGCGGGGACAACCGGGATTTTCTCGAGACCCTGCTGGGGCGACTGGCCGCGGCCTATCCGGCGGCAGGGCAGCCGTTCCACGCCGTGCGGCTATGGACCAACCTCACCTGGCAACCCGCCTATCTTTCAGTCATCGCGGTGCATGTGCATGGCGCCCTGCCCCGGGTGAGCGGCATAGCGCAGGCGCGGCAGAACCTGGATGTCGATGGCTATCGGCTGGCCACCGGGCCGCAGACCGAAGGCCCGGTGGAGGCGCTGATCGGCGAGGCGGGCACGGCCCTGAGGGCCATGGCGGATGCGCTGCTGGTGGAGATCAACGCGGTCACCCGGCTCAAGAGACTGACGGCGCTGCGGCTACTGGCCGACCGGATGCTGGGCCTGATGGTGCGGCTCAGGCACTTCCGGCCCGATATCGGGATCGAGGCGCAATATCGATTCTGCGCCTTGTGGCTGGAAGCGATGGGGCTGACGGGCCAGGGGGGGCTCGAAACGCTGGACCTCGGCGACGGGCGGCAGGTGGCCATCATGGCCCGCAAGGGGTGTTGCCTGGACTATCTGGCGTTTCCGGAGCGCTATTGCGCGTCCTGTCCGAAGCTCGACGACGCGGCGCGGCGCGAGCGCGAGCGCACCAATATGCTGGCCGAGCTTGGACCGGCGGTTCAGTCGAATTCCTCGTTGGGATAGACGCCCCAGAGTTCGGCCTGGCGCACCCAGCCGACCCAGCTCTGATGCGTGCCGGTCTGGCTGGCCGAGACATTGCACCAGGTGCCGTCGCATTCGCTGATGGTTACGCGCAGGCCGGCGGCGAGGCGGGCCCGGGCTGGCGAATCCTCTGACTTGCCGGCATGCATGATCACCTCGCCATTGGCCAGGAGCGGCGTGGCAATGCCGGCGCGGCTGCCCGAGAGCAGGCTTTGATGCACCCAGCCCTCTTCGCCATCCATGTCGCGAATCTTGCGCCAGGTGTCGAACTCCTGGACGATTTCGACCGGCACGCCGGAGACGGTGTAGTTCCAGGCGATCTCGTAGCGGGTGCCGGGACCGACCCGCACATTGATGGGATGGGAACGGGTCGTGACGAAGCGCGGCAGGGGCAGGCCGCTTGGATTGTCCTGAGCCTGGGCCGGGGGCAAGACGGCCAGACCGGCGCAGAGAGCCAGTAAGGCAAACAGGAAGGCGCGAACGCGGCCCGGGAGGGCTGGCAAAAACAACATCACTTTGCAGACGGGTTGGATTTGCCCTATCACTAGACCATGATCCTTAATGGTCGCTGAAGGGCATGATCACGCCTGCCCCATCAGCCCCCGCACTGGTACGCATGACATCGCATAAACCCAAGATCCTGGTGACCAGGCGCCTGCCGGCGAGCATCGAGGCGCGCATGGCGACGCTGTTCGAGACCGATGTCAATGAAGCCGATGTGGCGCTGACCGGAGACGACATCCTGGAGGGACTGGCCGGCAAGGACGTGCTGGTTTCCACCATTACCGACCGTATCGACGCCGCGCTGATCGCCCGGCTGCCACCCAGCGTGCGCCTGATCGCCCAGTTCGGCAATGGCGTGGACAATATCGACCTTGAAGCGGCGTGGGCCGCGGGACTGACCGTGACCAACACGCCCTCGGTGCTGACCGAGGACACGGCCGACATGGCCACGGCGCTGATGCTGGCCTTGCCGCGGCGGCTGGTGGAGGGCACGCAGATGCTGCTGCGCGACCGGGCCTGGGCCGGCTGGTCGCCGACCTCGATGCTCGGACACCGGCTGCGCGGCAAGGCACTGGGCATTGTCGGCATGGGCCGCATCGGCATGGCGGTGGCGAGCCGGGCCCGCGCCTTCGGCCTCAACATCCACTATTACTCGCGCAACAGGCGGCCGCCGGGCGTGGAAACGCCGCTTGAGGCGCAGTATTGGCATGACCTTGATGCGATGCTGGCAGCGGTCGACATCGTCTCGCTGCATACCCCGCTCACGCGCGACACCCACCATATCCTGTCGGCAGAGCGGCTTGATGCCATGAAGCCGGGGGCCTTTGTGATCAATGTCAGCCGCCCCGAGCTGCTGGATGAAACGGCGCTGATCGAACGGCTCGAGAGCGGGCATCTGGGCGGCGCGGCACTCGACGTGTTCGAGAACCGCAATGGCATCAATCCCCGCCTCCTGGCCCTGGCAGAAGCCAATCGCGTGGTGTTGACCGCGCATATGGCCTCGGCGACCATGGAGGCCCGCGTCGAAATGGGCGAGGCGGTGATCGTCAATATCCGCGCCTTCATGGATGGGCACCAGCCGCCGCATCGCCTGCTGCCGGAAAGCCCGCTGCCGCGCAGCGCGCGGGGCTAGTCGATAAGGACCTCGCCTCCGGCAGGCGCCGAGTGTTGCAGCAATTCCGCAACGCCGGGTTGTTATGAGGCGGACTTGCCGGGCGCACTTGCGCGGTTGTGGCCGGCCCCCTAATCGTCAGCCTGTCGAGGCGGCCGGGGGCAGGCCACTCGATTTCGATTTCCGTTCGGGTGTCAGGAGAACCCCGTGAGCTTGATGAAACATGTGCCGGCCGCCCTCGCCGCCTCGGTTCTGGCAATGGCCCCGGCCATGGCGCAGGGCACCGCCGCGCTGCCCTTTACCAGTGAGAATGGCAAGCTGGTGCTGGAAACGATGGGCCAGAGATTGACCCTGCCCTTGCCGAGCTGGGCGGCGGATGCGGAAGATATCGAAGCCCTTGCCGAGACCTCGACAGCGCGCTTCGTCGAAGAGGACAATCAGGCGCATCTCGAAATCTATCGCCGTGGCGAGGGCGAGGCCTTCTGGTCCACCCTTTATGGCGCCAGGATATCGAACCAGGCCGATATGAATCTCGTCGATTTCCGCGAGCTGGTCATCAATGTCTATGCCCAGGCGTGCCAGCCGGAGACGGTGGCGCTGTTCCAGCTGGAGCCCGACGGCACGGACCAATTGCCGCCGCTGGGCTATGTGTGCGGCGCCTATCTCGACAGCTTCACCGACTTTGCCGGCCAGGGCGAGGTGATGGTGGTGGGCTTCTACAAATCCGCGAAGGGCGTGGGCATGGTCTACCAGGAATGGCGCGGCGATGCGTTCGACGCCACCAACCCGGCCAGCTGGCCCGTGCCCGGCAATGTGGTGGAAGAGCATATGGCGCGGCTCGCCAGCGAGGTTACCCTCAGCGTTGCGGATTGACGGCGGACCCGGGAGGGCCTAAGCCGCTTGCCCATGAAAAAAGACCACAAGCCCGCTGGCCCCAGCCAGCGCATGCTGCGCGTCGGGGAACTGGTGCGCCATGCCCTGGCGACGCTGTTTGCCCGGGGTGACATCGAGGACGAGGCCCTTGCCGGCGCGGTGATCACCGTGCCCGAAGTGCGCATGACGCCCGACCTCAAGATCGCCAATGCCTATGTGATGCCGCTGGGCGGGACCCACGCCGACGAGATCGTGGCGGCACTCAATCGCCATCGCAAGTTCATCCGTGGACGGGTGGCGCCGCAGATCGACCTGAAATTTGCGCCCGAGATCCGCTTCTTCGTGGACGAGACCTTCGAGGAAGCCGGCCGTATCGACGCGCTGCTGCGCTCGGACCGGGTGCGGCGCGACCTCGACGACGACAGCGACGACACAACAGAAGACTGACCTTGAGCCAGCCAAGAACGAAAAAGCGCGCCATCTCCGGATGGGTCGTGCTCAACAAGCCATATGATTTCACCTCCACCCAGGCGGTGGGCAAGGTGCGCTGGCTGCTGAACGCCGCCAAGGCCGGCCATGCCGGGACCCTCGACCCCCTGGCGACCGGCATTTTGCCCATCGCGCTGGGCGAGGCCACCAAGGCCGTGCCGCAGGTGCAGGACGGCACCAAGATCTATCGCTTCACCATCGGCTGGGGCCGCGCCACGGCAACCGACGACGCCGAGGGCGAAGTGATCGCCACCTCGGATGTGCGGCCCGACAGGGGAGCGCTGGAGGCGGTATTGCCGCGGTTCACCGGCACCATCATGCAGCGGCCGCCGGCCTTTTCGGCAATCAAGGTAGACGGCGAGCGCGCCTATGACCTGGCCCGTGCCGGCGAAACGGTGGAGCTGGCCGAACGGCCGGTCGATATCGACGCCATCGAGCTGATCTCGCATGGAAGCGATGAAAGCGTGCTGGAGGTGACGTGCGGCAAGGGCACCTATGTGCGCGCGCTTGCCCGGGACATCGCCGAGGCCTTGGGGACGGTGGGCCATGTGACCAGCCTGCACCGGGCGGCCGTTGGGCCCTTTACCGACGCCGACGCTGTCACGCTCGAGCAGTTGGAAGCGGCCGAAGCCGGTGAGGCCCGCGATGGGCTGCTCAAGCCGGTATCGGCTGGCCTCGCCGATATCGAAGAAATCCGCCTCGATGCGGGCCAGGCCAATGCCGTCAGCCACGGCAATCCGGTGTTGCTGACGGGGGCCGGCGCGCCGGTGTCGCTGGACGAATGCTGGGTGAGCTTCAAGGGCAAGGTGCTGGCAACCGGCCATGTCGAATTCGGCCAGTTCAAGCCGGGCCGGGTGTTCAATCTTTAGCGCGTAACCGGCCCGCCATCGCGAAGGTCAGGACCAGCAGCGGGATCAGCATGGCGAAGGCCATGCGGACGCCGAGGCCCTGGGCCACTGCGCCGATGAGGCCGGGCGCGCCGAGATTGACCAGCTGGAAGATCAGCGTCGTCGCCGCCACATTCTGGCTGGCCGGGCGATCGCCCAGCCGCGCTGCCGCCGAGAGCATGAGCGGATAGAGCACGCAAATGCCGATGCCGACCAGAAGGAAGCCGCAAAGGGCGATCCAGGCCTGGGGCGCCAATACGATGACCAGCATGCCTGCAATGGCAAGACCCGCCAGGCTGCGCGCCACGCGCACCGGACCGAACCGGTCGATGAAGCGATCGGCCACCAGCCGCCCGCCGGCCATGGCCAGAAGCAAGGCGGGTAGCGCCAGCGACTCGATGAAGGGCGCGACGTCGAAGCTGTCGCGCAGATAAATGATCGACCAGGCGCGCGAAGCGCCCTCGGTGAGGCCGGCGCCGAGGCCGAAGGCGACCAGCCCCATGGTGGCCAGGGTTGGCCAGGCGAGCTTGCGCAGCTTTTCGCCGGCATGGGCGCGCGGCGGCATGTTGGGCATGGGCAGGACGACAAAATAGATCAATGCGATCAGGACCGGCGCCAGCGCCCAGAGGTGGATTGCAGGCGAGACGTCGAGGCCGCGCAAAGTCGCGCCCAGAAGCGAGGTGAGCAGAAAGCCCACGCTCCAGGCGCCGTGGCAGGTGTTCATGACCCGCGCGCCGGTCGCCGCCTCGACCCGGTCGGCCTCGACATTCATGGCGATATTGGTGAGCGAGAAGCCCACGCCATTGAGCGCCAGGAGCACGAAGAGCGCCACCGGAGAGAGCAGCACCGTGGCGAGGGCGGCGGTGATGACCACGCTGGGCAGGAGCCAGAGGATCATGCGGCGGGGGCCAAAGCGCTCGACAATGGCGCTGGAGAACAGGAACATGGAGAGCGCGCCAAGGGGCTGTCCCATCAGCACCAGGCCGAGCTGGGATTCGGACAGGCCGATCATCAGCTGCAGGTCGGGGATGCGGGTGTGGATGGCGCCGGCAGCCAGGGCGTGGGTGAAGAACAGCGCGACAATGCGCCAATGGGCGGAAAACATGATGGTCCAATAGTTTGGGTTGGCGCCGAAGGGAAGGGTCAGGCGCGGGGGCCGGGATCCATCAATGCATGGATGCGGTCGGCGCCCATGCGGGCCAGCTTGAGCATCAGCGCCTTGCGGCGGGCGGGGGCGAGGGGCGTGTCGGGACTGTCGCGCAAAATGGCCCCGTCATGGCCATCAGCAACGATCAGGCCTTCGCTCTGCGGAAAGATGTCGGCGTCCAGTTCGGGTGGCTTGGCGAAGAAGAATTTGTCGGAAAAGTCCCGGTATTCGGGCCATTTGCGGTCCACCTGGAAGTCGATAAGGCTCGACTTGATCTCGATGATCCATATTTCCCCTTTGGGCCCCACCGCCAGCACGTCGGCGCGGCGGCCATTGCTGAGCGTCACCTCGGCATAGCAGGCCATGTCGTGCCGCTCACGCAGCATGCGCATCACGCCCCGCTGCACCCGCAATGCAGTCGCCGATTGCCGCAGGTCGACAATCGGCGGCAGGCCTGGCGGGGAAGTGTCTTCAGCCATTGGGTCCAAGCGGTTCGGGCGGCATGCCCAATGGAATGTCGACCTTTTTTTCACCCAATGCAAAGCTGGACGCCCAGAGGCCGGCCAAGAGCAGCGGCAGGCAAACGAGGTAGGAGGCGCGGATATCGATGAATTCGGCGACGAAGCCCAAAGCCGGCGGCGCCAGGAAGAAGACCACGAAACTCACCTGGCCGAGCGCCGCGACATTGACGGCCGCAGGGCGATCGGTGCGCTGGGCGGCCGCAGAGACGGCCAGCGGGTAAACCGCCGAGCACCCTGCCCCCATGAGCGCAAAACCGGCCAGCGCCAGACCCGGAAGCGGCGCCAGGCCAACGAGCAGGGCGCCAAGGCTCGCCAGGCTCAAGAGCACCATGGCGACATTGCGCGGGCCATAGCGGGCGACGATGGGGTCAGCCGAGAGGCGCATCACCGCCATACAGAAGGCAAAGAGCGTCAGGCCCATGCCGCCCACGATGGGTTCGACGGCAAAGACGTCGCGCATATAGATGGAAGACCAGTCGATGCCGGCGCCTTCGACCAGGAACGCGGCAAAGCCGATGAGGCAGAGCGGCAGTAGGCCCAGATTGGGAAAGGCAAAGCGATGCCCACCGGCCTCGGACTGGCTGCGCGCGGTCTTGGGGGCGTTGGTCGCGCCATGGATCAGATAGCCCCCGACCAGGACGATGATCAGCGCGACAATGGCCATGTGCAGCCCGGCGGAGAGGCCGGATTGGCGGATCATGGCGCCGAAAAGGGCGGTGAAAAAGAAGCCGACGCTCCAGAAACCATGGGCGCGGTTCATGTAGCGCTTGCCCGTCAGTGCCTCGAGCCGGTCGATCTCGACATTGAGATTGATCTCCAGCGCACCGGCCAGGAGGCCGACAATGAACAGAACCGCAAAGACCGCCGGGGCCACCGGCAGCCAGGGAATGGTGGCCAGCAGCACGGTGGGTCCCAGCGTGGTGAAAAAGGCCGTGGTGCGGAAGCCGAGCCGCTCGATGATGGGCGCGCCGATGGTGAGCGAGATCAGCGAGCCGATGGACATGCCGATCATGGTCAGGCCCAATTGCCCCTCGCTGACGCCGAGATGGGTCTGGATATCGGGCAGGCGCGCCATCAGCGCGCCGGTGGTGACTGCGAAGAAGAAGAAGCAGGCATAGATACGGTGCTGGGGCGCGATCACGGCGCGACCTCACGCATCACCGGCTTGGGGCCGAGCACCTGGGCGGTGGCGAGGCCGAGCAGGACCAGCGGCAGGCCGACACCAAAGACCCACTGGATGCCGAAATGCTCGCCAATATAGCCCAGGAGCGGCGGCCCGAGCAGGAAGGCAGTGAAGGAGAATTGCGCCAGGGCGGCCACATTGATGGCGGCGGGACGATCTGTCTGCTGGGCGGCGGCCGACATGGCCAGCGGGAAGAGCGCGCTCGAGCCGATGCCGATAAAGGCGAAGCCGAGATAGGCGACCCACGGCAGGGGGGCCACAAAGGCCAGGATCACGCCCAGGCCGAGCACGCTCAGCAGCGCGCGCGCGACAACCACCGGATTGAAGCGTTCGACAAAGCTATCGGCAAAGAAGCGGGCGACGCCTTGCGACCCGGCGACGGTGGCCACCGCCAAGCCGGCCCAGAAGGGTTCGGCATCAAAAATGTTGCGCATGTAGATGGCCGACCAGTCAATGCCCGCTCCCTCCATAAGCATGGCCGACAGACACACGGCCACCAGCGCCATGATGGTGATGGTGGGACGCGCAAAATGGGGCGCCTCGTCGGTGCTGCCGCCGGCACGGTGCGGCGCCGGCTGGAACTGCCCCAGCACGACCAGGGTGGCGGCAATGACGACGGGGATCATGACCATGAGATGGACATGCACTTCCAGGCCGGTCTGGGCGATGAGGGAGCCCACCATGCCGGCGGCAAAAAAGCCCAGGCTCCAGAAGGCATGGGCGCGGCTCATGATGCGGCGGCCAATGGCGTGTTCGACCCGGTCGGCCTCGACATTGATGATGATCTCAATGCAGCCGATGGTCAGCCCCACCGGCACGAGCAGGAGAAAGAAGACCATTGGCGTGGCGGCCCAACTGGCCAGGGCATAGAGCGCGGACAATAGCGGGATGGCCCCAAGCAGGACGCGGCGATAGCCAATGGCCTCGATGAAGCGGCCGGCAAAGGTGAGGGAAATCAGCGTGCCGATGGCCGAGCCGATCAGCGCCAGGCCCAATGCCCCCTCGCCAACGCCCATGGCGGTCTGGATATCGGGCAGGCGCGGGAAAATGGAACCCATGCTGAACGAATAGATGAAAAAGGCCCCGAAGACCTTGATCTGGGGCGGCAGCGCAAGGCCGAATCGCATTTTTGAGAGTGCTCAAGGAAGATCGTTGGCGGCGAAGCTAGGCCATTTCGGTGAGGCTGAGAATAGCCACGACCGCTCTTGTGGAACGGTTTATTGCAACGATTGCATTCCGGTCACACGGGGGCGGGTGCCATGTGGTCGTCACGGACCACGTTGACGCCATTGACGAGGTTGCGGACGATTTCGAGACGCCGGAATTGTCCGCCATGGCGATGATCGTGCTGGCTCGCCTGCGGCGCGGCGCGCCCACGCCGATCGGGGCCGAAATAGCTGGGGGTCTCGTAATAGACGAGGTTCTGGCCCACCTGCCGCGTCACCCGCTCGAGCACCCGCTTGCGGGTAAAGGGCATGGTGATGATGTCATCGAAACCCATATTGATGCAGGCGCTGATCATCTCGACCGAGGGGCTTTCGGCAAAATAGATCAGCGGCGAAAAGCGCAGGCGACGGGCGGTGCTGAAGCGCACCGCATCGGCCACGCCGCGCAGGCTGGCAAGATTTTCGGTCGCGGCGAACAGGAAGAAGCACACCGGATTGACCTGGGTCTGCTGCTCGGCCTGGGCGATGGTGGCAAAGGGCGCGACGCCGGCAAAGCCCAATCCGCGCGCCATATCCATCAGTGCCGCGCCAGGGCCGCTTTCGTGCCCCACGACATAAGCGTAAGCGCGCATTGCATCGCCCACCAATATTTCCTGCATCCGGTGCGAATACTGATCGAAATCTTCTAACATACCGCTAATGCGGGATATTTTCTGGCAGATTTATTGACCATGGGCAGCCTCACCCCGGAACAGCGGGGCATGGGCATGCATCAGGTCAACGATGCGGTCGGCCACCGTGCGGACGGCCGGGGTATGCCGCTCCTCGTGGTGCGACACGAGCCATTGCTCGGTCTCGAGTTCGGGGATGGTGCCGGCCATGCGGTCGATGCGCGGCTCGCTGTCGCCCACGAAACAGGGAAAGACCGACATGCCGGCGCCCGCCGCCACCAGCTCCATGACACTCATGGCGTCATTGCCGCGGGTGGCGATGCGATCGCCATGGCGGGCGTGAAGCCAGCGGGCGGAATGGGTCTGGCTGGCATCGCCGGCAACGCCGACGAAATAGCCAGCCGCCACGCCACTGACCAGTTCGGGCCGGGCATAGAGCCCATAGGCGACCTTGCCGATGAGGCGGCCGGCCAGCCATTGTTCGGTGGGGCGCTGGTTGCGAATGCCGATATCGGCATGGCGGCGGCCGATATCGACCTTGTGGCTGGCGGTGACCAGTTCCAGCGCGAAGCGATCGCCCGCGGTCCAGATGCTGGCAATGTGGCGGGCGAGAAAGGCCGAGGTCCAGGGACCGGCCGATACCCGCACTACCCGCTCGCCGATGGCGCCGTCCTGCCAGCGCTTCAATGAGAGCATGGCCGCCTCGACCTCCTCGGCGCGCAGCAGCAGGTCCTCGCCGGACTGGGTGAGGCGATAGCCGGTCTGGCTGCGCACGAAGAGCGGCTCGCCCACCTGGCGCTCGAGCGCGGTGACGCGGCGCCCCAAAGTGGCGGCCGACAGGCCCGTGGTCTGGGTCGCGGCGCTCAGCCCGCCCAGCCGGGCGACATCGAGGAACAGCCGCAGATCATCCCAGGAGAAGTCCATTTTTCATTCCTGCAAAGCGGTTTGCGTTCCCGAGCGTAGCGCAAGGCTCTGCTTTTGCGCAATTCTTGTCGCAACGGAGCCCGGCTTGGCTTCGCAACACCGACAGGCTGAACCAGATATGAAATGCAGGCACACCGCGTCTGCAGACGGGTTCGGCCATGCCGCCCTTCCAAGGAGAGCATCATGTTCGAACCAATCACCCGCCGGCTGCACGCCTGGCACATGCGTAACTTCACCCGCCGCAGGCTGAATATGCTGGACAACCACCTTCTGGCCGATCTGGGGATCGAGCGCGACCAGATCGATGATTATGTCGCTGGTCTCGACCTGACCGGAGGCCGCAAATGACCCAGATGCGCAGTCTGGGCCGCAGCGGCCCGAGTGTCGGCGCCATTGGCCTGGGCGGTTGGGCCATTGGCGGGCATTTTACCCTGGATGGCCGCAATGATGGCTGGGGCGAGGTGGACGATGCGCAATCGATCCGCGCCCTGCAGATCGGCCTCGAGCTGGGCGCCACGCTGATCGACAGCGCCGACGCCTATGGCACGGGCCACAGCGAGGCGGTGATCGGGGCCGCGATCAAGGGGCGCCGGGGCGAGGTGAGGATCGCCACCAAGTTCGGCTTCACCTATGACGCGGCCAAGCGGGCCCTGCTGGCCATTGATGTGACCCCTGATTACATCGACTGGGCCAATGCACAGTCGCTGAAGCGGCTGGGGGTGGAGCGGATCGATCTCTACCAGATCCATCCCGGTGAACTCAGCGCGGCGGAGGCCGATGCCGCGGGGGCGGCGCTGGAGGCACTGGCCGAGGCCGGCCGCATCGGCGCCTGGGGCTGGAGCACGGACGATGCTGCAGCGGCCCGGCGCATGCTGAAGTTTCCGCATTTCACGGCCGTGCAGCAGGAACTGAACCTGTTTCATGACGGGCCGGAAATGCTGGCGCTATGTGCAGAGGCGAACCTGGCCAGTCTCAACCGCTCGCCGCTGGCCATGGGATTGCTCTCGGGCAAATTCGGGCCGGAGACCCGGTTCGGAACGGGGGATGTGCGCGGGGCGGGACATAGCTGGGTGAAGCATTTCCGGGACGGCGCCCCAACGCCGGAAGCGCTTGCCCGGTTGGCCGCCCTGCGGGACCTGTTGACCAGCGGTGGCCGCAGCCCGGCCCAGGGAGCGCTGGGCTGGATCCTGGCGCGCTCGCCACACACCATTCCCATTCCCGGCTTCAAGACCGAGGCGCAGGTGCGGGACAATCTGGGCGCGCTCGACAAGGGCCCCCTGCCCGCCGCGGTGATGGCCGAGATCGACGCGGTGCTCAAGGCAGAGATGGCGGAGGCGTGAAAAAGGGCTGCCCGGCATTCCGGGCAGCCCATGTCGTCTCGGGAGGAGGCGAAGCTTATTTCTGCGCGATACAGACCGAGGTGACGCCCCGGTTCTGGAAGCCGAGGGCCGCCGCGGCGCCCTTGGACAGATCGATGATGCGCTTGCCGTGGTAGGGTCCACGATCGTTGATGGTGACTTCCACCGAACGGCCGGTGGTCTGGTCGGTCACTTCGACCTTGGTGCCGAAGGGAAGGGTCCGGTGCGCCGCGGTCATGGCGTTCTGGTCGAAAATCTGCCCGGACGCGGCAACCTTGCCGTTAAATCCGGGACCGTACCAGGAGGCGCCGCCACACTGGGCATAGGCTGCAGGGGAAAAGATGAGAAGGGCTGCAGCAGATGCGGCGGCGATAACGGCTTTCTTAGTCAATGGTCCTGAGGCTCGCTGAAGTTGTCGATGGCGCTTCAATAGAGGCAAGCCGGGCCGGAATCTGGGCGGCAGGCGCAAGTGCGACCTCCCGCCCCAGGTCCGGGAGCCGAAAAACGGGACAGCGAGGACCATGCTGCCGTTGAGAAAGTGGAAACCGTAGAACCAGAATCCGCGAAATGGCTGGATCGTCGCCCTGCGACAGCCCGATTGCCACCAACGGGGAAACCGGTTTGCGCGGTGTGACCTATGGGCAACGGTTCCGACAAAGCGTGCCGAAACCGCGAAACCGGACAGTCTCAGCGGAAGAAAACCGCTGCCATGGCACGGCTCCGCGTCGTAATGCGGCACGAATGTGACGGAGTTCGACCGGGGGCCGCCATAGAAAAAGGGCGATGGCCACGCCACCGCCCTCAAAGTTGGTCAGGGAGAAAACGGATCGCCGGGGCTCAACCCTGCGGCTGGGGCACAATGCGCAGATAGGGCTTCAGTTCCTTCCAGCCCTGGGGGTACTTGGCCTTGGCCGCCTCGTTGGAGACGGCCGGGACAATGATGACGTCCTCGCCGTTCTTCCAGTTCACCGGCGTGGCGACCTGGTGCTTTGCCGTGAGCTGCAGGCTGTCGATAACGCGCAGGATCTCATCGAAATTGCGGCCCGTGGAGGCGGGATATTCGATCTTGAGCTTCACCTTCTTGTCCGGGCCGATGACGAAGAGCGAGCGCACCGTCAGGGTGTTGTCGGCATTGGGGTGGATCATGTCATATTTGCGCGCCACCTCGCCCTCGGTATCGGCCAGGAGCGGGAAATTCAGCGCCGACCCCTGGGTTTCCTCGATGTCGCGCGCCCAGCCGGTGTGATCCTCGAGCTTGTCGACCGAGAGGCCCAGCACCTTGACGCCACGCTTGGCGAACTCGTCCTTGAGCTTGGCGGTATAGCCCAGCTCGGTCGTGCAGACCGGGGTATAATTCTTGGGGTGACTGAACAGGACCGCCCAGGAGCCGTCGATGTAATCGTGGAAGTGGATGGGGCCCTCGGTGGAATCGAGGGTGAAATCTGGAGCGGTATCGCCAATCAGGATTGCCATGGTCGTCTTCCTCTGCCCGCAGCACCGCGGGTCCACTATTGATTGAATGAAAGAATATCGTGCTGACCCGTGCCGCTTGAAGCGGCATCAGGCGGAACGCTTTTGCCTAGTTCGGGGCATGGTCGGCAAGCTGTTCCTTGTCGCGGCCTCGCGCGGAAATGCCGACGATCAGGAGAGCGCCGCCATCAGCCGGGCCGGTACGCCCGGGTTCTGCAGCCAGTAGAGCACCAGCATGGGCAGGACCGCAAAGCCCAAGGCCACGGGCGGCGCCACCTTGAGCAGGCGAGCGATGAGATAGCAGATGAGGAAGAAGGCCACGCTGAAGGCCAGATCGGCAGCATTGGCCGAGAGATGGGCGAACACCTGTTTCAATTGCCCCTCCGGACAACCGGTTGACCAAAGGCAGCGTGGGCGCGCCAGATTGCCGAGGTCTCTCGGAGACCGGCGTGATTTTCGTCAAATTTGCATCAAATGCCCTACCTGGCGATGGAGGGGATGGCGGCGCGGCGGGATGGACAGCACGGGCAGTTATTGCACCATCACCGAGCCTTCCATGGGCTGGGCCGCAGGCGCGCCATTGGTCCAGGTGACATCAAGGCCGTTGAGCGGCACGACCGACAGGCTCATTTTGCCCGAGCCCTGCTGGATCTGGCGGGCATGGGCGAGATAGATCAGTGAATTGTTGGCCGCGTCATAGATGCGGGTGACGCGCAGCGACTTCCAGATGAGCGAACGGCCCTGCTGGAAGATTTCCTCGCCCCCGGCGCGGGTTGCGATGTCACCCACGGTGATCGGGCCGATGGCCGAGCAGTCAAGCGCCGAATAGGACGGGTCCTCGAACCAGTTGCCCTGGCTCAGCCTGTCGATGAAGGAGCGGTTGAAGAAGGCCAGATGACACACGACCCCATCGACGTCCGGGTCGGCCACCGCCTCGATGGAAATGTCATTGCCGGTCCAATCGACCCCGACATTGCCTACTTCGTTGCGATTGCCGCAGGCGGCCAGGGAGAGCGCTGCGACGGCGACGACGGCAAGGCGGGCGATGGGATGCATGGGGTCCTCCAAGGGTGCCGGCCTAACATGGGGAGCCCAATTGCGGGCTGCAAGCCGGGCCGGGACCTAACGGCCGGCCCGCCCATCCATGACCCGCTCCAGCCAGCGCACCAGGAGTGAGAGCGAGATGGTCATGGTCAGGTAGAGGAAGGCAACGACATTGTAGGTTTCGAAGAACAGGAAGCTCGAGGAGGCGGAGAGCTTGCCCAATTGGGTGATGTCCTGCACGCCCAGAGCCGAGACCAGCGCCGAGTCCTTGACCATGGAGACGAAATCATTGCCGAGCGGGGGCAATATGGTGCGCAGGGCCTGGGGAAAGATGACGAGGCGGAAGCAGTGCCAGCGGCCGAGGCCCAGCGAGCGGGCGGCCTCGATCTGCCCGCGCCCCACCGCCTCGATGCCGGCGCGGAAGATTTCGGCGATGAAGGCGGAATAGCAAATGGTTAACGCGAAGATCGCTCGCCAGACGAAGTCGAAGCCGCGCACGGTGGCGGGGGCAATCCAGCCCCAGTCGATCAAAGGGGCGAGCGCCCAGTTGAAGCCGGCGACCATTGCCGGGGCCGCAACGAAGGCGATGTAGAAGAGAAAGACCAGGATCGGCACGCCGCGGATGATCTCGACATAGAAGGTCGCGATCTCGCGCAGGACCCGATTGCCCGAGGTGCGGGCCAGGGCGATCAGCAGGCCCAGCACAGTCGCCGACACGAAGGCGAGAATGGTTACCCAGAGCGTGGTGACGACACCGCCCGAAAGGGTGCGGAAGATGGTGGCATAGGTCTGGTTGCTGGTGATCGCCCAGAGCCCCAGCACGAAGAGCAGGCCGATGGCCAGCAGCCACCATGGCATGCGGGCAAGGACGGAGGGGCGGCGGGGGCGATAGGTCATGGGCGGCAGATCATGGGCGACGGGTACAACCGATCAGGCGGGTCTTGCGCCTCCCTCCCCCTTGAGGGGAGGGAATGAGGGTGGGGGTGATGGAGCGCATTCGGACGGCGCCAAACGACCGACACCCCCACCCCAGCTTCGCTAAGGCTTGCAGCCAGGCTGCGCTACCCTCCCCTCAAGGGGGAGGGCGGGCAGGAGCCTTGGGGCCGGCTGCCTTGCGCCGGTCTTACTCAGCCGCGTATTCGAAGAACCAGTAGTTGATGCGCTCGTCGAGCCAGCCATCGGCCTTCATCTGCGCGAGGGCGGCGTTGAAAGGTTCGACGAGGTCGGAGCCGGGGGTCAGGATGAAACCGAAGGGATCGGACTTGATGGCCGCGCCGGCCTGCTTGAAGGCTCCGGGATCGGCGCCGATATAGCCCGCGGACGCGGCCTGATCGGCGATCACCGCATCGACGTCACCGGCCTTCACCGCCTGCACGGCCGCGCCGAAGCTGTCGAAGGTCTTGACGCGCGGATTGGCCTCGTCGCCGTCGAGAACATCATAGATGGCGGTATAGAAGGACGAGGTGCCGGCCTGGGCGCCGAACAGCAGGTCGGTTTTTTCGGCAAAGCTTTCCGGACCGGTGATGCGCTCTTCGTCGGCGCGGACGAGGAAATATTGTTCGACCGTGATGAAGGGCTCGGTGAAGTCGATCTGCTCCTCGCGCTCCGCGGTGATGGTGATGCCGTCAGCACCGATATCGAACTGGCCGGTCCGAACGCTTTCGATCATCACGTCCCAGGCGGTCAAATCCCATTCGACCGTGGCGTTGAGACGCCGCGCGGCTTCATTGATGACATCATATTCAAGGCCGATGCCGTTGCCGTCCGGGCCCGCGAAATTGAGCGGGTAATAGGCGTTCTCGGTAACGGCGTGAATGGTGCGACCGCCCAGATCTGGCAGGTCCTGGGCGGACACGGGCATGGCAGCCAGGGCCAGGGCGGCGGTGGCGAGCAGGGCGGTTCTTAAGATCATTGTCGACGTCTCCCGGAACGAATTCGCCCGGGAGACTAGACCATGGCCCCCGCTCTTGGGAATGGCGAAGCGTTAGGCTTCAACCACTTCGGCGTCCGGACCGTTCTTTTTCAGCGAGTCGATGGCGTTCTTGGCGGAGGCCTTGGAGGCATAGGTTTCGGTGCGGGCCATGGTCTCGCCATTGGACGACACGAAGCGCACGAAATGCTGGCCATCCTTGGACTCGACGATTTCGAAGCGATAGCCCGAGCCTTCCTCGCCCTTGGAAAGATCGACGGTGGCCGCGCCCGGCGCGTTCTTCTTCACCGACTCGATGCCATTTTTGGCACTGGCCTTCTGCTTGTAGTTTTCCGACCAGAAGATCTTCTCGGAATTGTAGGAGAAGTCGAACTTGAACTGATCGTTGGCGGCGGCAGTGATATTGAACTTGTGTGCCATGACGCTGGCCTCCCTGGGTGACTCACGCAGGCAAGACTAGCGCACCACCGCAAATTGGAAAGCGTTTACTGCGCCGGAGCCACCCGATCGACATGGCCAAGGTCTCGGTCGGGATCGATGCGGTCGCGCACCATCTGCTTGAGCACGCGGATATCGGGAAAGCCGCCATCGCGCTTGCGCTCCCAGATGAGGTCCCCATCGAGATGGATCTCGAAGATGCCGCCAGTGCCGGGGATGAGGGTTACCTGCCCCAGCTCGAGCGAGAAGGTGGACAGCAATTCCTGCGCCATCCAACCCGAGCGCAGCAGCCAGTTGCACTGGGTGCAATAGGCGATGGTGATGGTGGGCTTGCCGCTCACTTGCGCTTCTTGCCGGTTTCGGCCGGATCAACGAGGCTGGCCAGGATTTCGTCGACCAGGTCGAGGTCCTGCCGCTTGCCGGCCGCCTGCTGCTGCAGATCCACCAGGTAGGAGGTGGTGTAGTAGAGCCGCCGCGCCAGCATGGTGGCGATATGCAGGCTCATTTCCGGATGCCCGTCGAGAAAGGTCAAAGCATCGGGGATTTCGTAGGCACGCACCGCCGACAGCGCCTTGACCGTGGCGGAATGCGGCATGTCGAGCAGCACCGCCATTTCGCCAAAGATCGAGCCGGGTTCGTCGACATGGGTGACCTGGGTGCGCTCGCGGATGACTTCGACCTGCCCCTCGATCAGCACCAGGAGCTTGCCCAGTCGCTCGCCCTCGGGGAGCATGACCTGGCCGGACTTGAACCGCACTTCGCCCAGATCCGCGCAATAATCGAGAATGTCGGCCATTGCCCCCCGCCTCCACCAGCTTGTGGCGCGAAATCTAAAGCATTGTCCGCGCAAAGCAAAGCCGCCCGGACGCGGGGTCCGGGCGGCCTGCCATAACGGATCGAGGGATTACTTGACCCAGATGACCGTGCGGGAGGAGCTTTCCACCAGTGCCGGGCGGCCATCGACATAGACATAGCCGTAGGTGGTGCTGTCCGGGATCTCATGGACGGTGACATCCTGCGGCAGCACATAGCCGACCACAACGTCACCTTCGGCATTGATCGGGTCAACCGGGTTGGCCACGGCAAAGTCGGCGGCCGACTGGCTCACCACATAGCCGGGCGAATAGACCAGAGTGTTGTTGGACAGGTCCACGATCCAGACGCGGCCATTGGCGTAGAAATAGCCATGGGCGGGATCGTTCTCGACCGGGTAGATGGTGACGCCGCTCGGGACCGCAGCACCGACATCAAGCGAGCCCTCGATCATGATCGGCTCGACCGGGTGATTGCCGGCATATTCGATGGTGGAGGTCTCGATGCCGGCTTCGGCGCCGATCACGGCACCGGCAAAGCCACCAATGACGGCGCCAATGGGACCGCCGGCGAGGAAGCCAAGCGTTGCGCCGCCCGCGGCACCACCGGTTGCGCCGATGGTGGCGCCAGCTTCAGAGTTGACGACACCGGCGTCCTGGGCAAATGCCGGGACGCTCAGGCCAAGCGAAATCAGGGCCACGGAGGCCAGAAGGGTCTTCTTCATTTTTGTCATTCCTTTCGTGCTGCGGCCAGAAGGCCGCCTCGTGCAAGGGGAGATTCGCCGGGGCCGGCGATCTCTTGTTCCGCCCCTTGCCCAACGAACGGGCGGATTGGCAAAGCGTTCCGGGCCGGAAGGAATGTGATTGGGAGCTGTGTCCGGATTGCTACAACAGCCTTGCGATGGCTGGGGCGATCTCGGCCGGTTCGGTGGTGGAGGCGAAGCGCTCGACCACGCGCCCATTGCGGTCGAGCAGGAACTTGGTGAAGTTCCACTTGATGGCCTCGCTACCCAACAGGCCGGGCGCAGAGGCTTTGAGCCAGGCATAGAGCGGATGGGTGCCCTCGCCATTGACCTCGATCCGCTCGAACAGGGGGAAGCTGACGCCGAAATTGACCGCGCAGAAGCGGGCAATCTCCTCCGAACTGCCTGGCTCCTGCTCACCGAACTGGTTGCAGGGGAAGCCGAGAACGACCAGACCCTGGTCCCGGAATTGCCGGTAGAGCGCCTCGAGCCCCTCATATTGCGGCGTGGAGCCACATTGGCTGGCGACATTGACGATGAGCACGACCTTGCCGGCATAGTCGGACAGGGCCTGCGGTGTGCCATCGAGGCGGTTGGCGGCAAAATCGGCAAGGGTGTGGGACATGTCGTGGCTCTGGGTGGCAATCATCCCAGAGCTAGGGCGATCCCGGCCTCCGGGCA
The DNA here is from genome assembly GCF_019504385.1 of Devosia salina. Taxonomy (NCBI): domain Bacteria; kingdom Pseudomonadati; phylum Pseudomonadota; class Alphaproteobacteria; order Hyphomicrobiales; family Devosiaceae; genus Devosia; species Devosia salina. The sequence goes on along the minus strand of NZ_CP080590.1, from coordinate 61,232 downwards.
AGCCCGGGCGGGGCGCAATCGGTCCGGCTGGGGCGGCATCAAGAAAAAAGGCGGGGATCGCTCCCCGCCTTTCTGCATCCGGTCAGGTGACCAGAAAGATGATGATGATCAGCCAGATCGGCACGCCGAGCAGCCAAAGTGCTAGTCCTTTGAACATCGCTTTTCTCCTTCTTCTGCTCGACTAGAACCGACGGAAGACGTCGGCAAAGACGGTGTTGTTGTCGCGGTGATTGCCGCCCTTCTGGGCCGCCCAATAGGCGCCGATGGCCGAGACCAGCGAGGAAGCCGCGAGCAGGAAGGCCGCAATGATGGCCGTGTTGCGGGCGATGCGGGCCGCCTCGACTGCCTGCTGACGGGCCGTTTCGACATTGGCGATCACCTGGTCCACACGGGCCTGGGCCTCTTCGGGCGGCAGGCCCGTATTGGCGGAGACGAGGCTGGCGAGATAGGTGCGGTCGGCGTCGGGCACGGTGCCGTCACCCAACGCCGCCTGGGCAAAGATGCGGCTGGCTTCATCGCGGGCAATGCCGGTATCGGCGGCCGGGGTCTGGCTGCGGAACAGGGTATCGACGAAATAGGCGTTGGGGTCGGCAAGGTCCGCCTCGCCTTCGGCCACATTGGACGCAGCCACGGTCGCGGTGGCCGCCGCATTGCCGGCCATGTTGGCCGCTGCACCAATGCCGCTCAGCGCCAGAACGGCTCCGACGATCATGGCGCCGCCCCAGACCAGAAGACCGTGGGCGCCGTCGCGCATATCGCTCTCATCCTCGGTGGCGTCGAAATTGCGGCGACGCAACCGGCCGGTAAGATAGCCGCCGGCCATGAAGCTCGAAATCTGTACCCAGAGAAACCAGCTGGCGGCGCCGATGCCGATCAGGATGGCCGGGGCGCCCTCGCGGGCGTTGAAATCGACAAAGTTGAGGCCAATGGCCGAGCCGAAGCTGATCAGCACAAGGGAAATGGCCGAGGCGAAGACAATGCCGGCGAAGATGGCCGGCCAATCGACATAGCTGGCCTCAACGGCAGAGGCGCTGGTGGTGGTTTCGACGACGGCGATGCCCGCCGGGGTGTCCATGCTCATGGGGTTCTTCCTCCCTTGGCGGCTCAAGCGAGGCCGATGAAGGAAAGAATGGCCATGACGATGACCACGAGGCCGACAAGGTAGATGATGGAGTTCATGGGGTGACCCTCTTGTTGGTTGACGCGAGTGGTCAATCAACTGTGAGGGCGGGGATTTTGTTCCGTAGGCGCTGCGAGACCGCGCAAGTGCTCCGAGAACGAAACAGGCGGGGATCGCTCCCCGCCCGCTCCAATTCGGTCAGTGAACGGCGCTTACTTCAGCGCGTCGGTAACGACGGTGGTGTAGGCGCCTTCCGGGGTGGCCTTGATGATCGACTGGTCGAGCAGGGCCTTCACGGTGCGGTCATAGGTTTCCATGTTCAGCGCCGGATCGGCGGCATCGACCAGCTTGGAGACCTCGCCCACCATATAGAGCTGGTGGTCATATTCGGCGGCGCCGGTATCATCCATGTCGACGACGATCTGGGCGGCTTCCTCGGGGTTCTCGAGAGCATATTGCCAGCCCTTCATCGAGGCCTTCACGAAGCGGGTATAGGCGTCGACCTTGGCAGGATCGTCGAGGCTGTCTTCCATGACATAGAGGCCGTCCTCCAGGAGGTCGTTGCCCATGTCGGTATAGTTGAAGATGGTGAGGTTATCCGGGCCGTAGCCGGCATCGAGCGCCTGGCCATATTCGTTATAGGTCATGACCGAGATGCAGTCGGCCTGGCCCTGGATCATGGGCTGGATATCAAAGCTCTGCTGGAGGACCGTGACGCCGCCTGCCGAGCCATCGGTGGGGATGCCTTCCTTGTTCATCCAGGCAAAGAAGGGGTATTCATTGCCGAAGAACCAAACGCCCAGCGTATGGCCGGGGAAATCGGCCGGAGAGGTAATGCCGGTTTCGGTGGGGCAGATCATCATCAGGCCCGAGCGCTTGAAGGGCTGGGCGATGTTGACCAATGGCACGCCGCTTTCGCGGGCCGCCATGCCCGCCGCCATCCAGGTGACGATGATGTCGGCGCCGCCGCCGGCAATGACCTGTTCGGGGGCGATGTTGGGGCCGCCGGGCAGAATGGTGACGTCCAGGTCTTCCTCGTCATAAAAGCCCTTGGATTCGGCGACGAGATAGCCGGCGAACTGCGCCTGGGTGACCCATTTCAGTTGCAGCGTCAGCGCATCGGCCGCCAAAGCGGCGGGGGCAGCGGAAAGCGCCAGCGCGCCAGCCAGCATACCGGTGATAAGCTTGTTCATGTTCGTTCCCTTGTTCCCTGTTACGACCGTCCACCGCGGACGGACGGATGCCAGAAGGTGACGCCCCTCTCGATGAGGGCGATCACCCCGTAGAAGGCGGACCCCGCGACCGCCGCAACAGCGATCTCCGCCCAGACCAGGTCGATGGCGAGACGCCCCACCCCGGTCGAAATCCGGAAGCCCATTCCCACAATGGGCGTCCCGAAGAATTCCGCTACGATTGCGCCGATCAAGGCCAGAGTCGAGTTGATCTTGAGGGCGTTGAATATGAAGGGGCCCGCAGCGGGAAGCCTGAGCTTCATAAGGGTTTGCCAGTAGGAGGCAGCATAGGTGTGCATGAGGTCGCGCTCGATGGCCGAGGCGGCATTGAGCCCGGCGACCGTGTTGACCAGCATGGGAAAGAAGGTCATGGCGACAACGACCGCGGCCTTGGATTGCCAGTCGAAACCGAACCACATGACCATGATCGGGGCGATGCCAATGATGGGCAGCGCCGACATGAAATTGCCGATGGGCATGACCCCGGCCTTGAGGAAAGGCGAGCGATCGACAGCGATGGCGACCAGCAATCCGGCGAGGCAGCCAATGGCGTAGCCGGGCAGCACGGACTTGATGAAGGTCTGGACGAAATCGGCCCAGAGCGTGGGCACTTCGGCGGTCAGCCGCGCCCAGATGGCCGAAGGCGGGGGTAGCAGCACGGGCGGCACATTGGCGCCGCGCGTCACCACTTCCCAGACCACCAGCAGGGCCAGGCCGAAGACCACGGGAATGACGAGGCCGGTGCCGGTTTCGGGCAGCCGGCCGCTGCGAATGGCGGCCGAAAGCCGTTCGACAAAGAGCCATGCAAAGGCCCAGCCCGAAAACAGTGCCAGCCAGTGGTGCAGCGGCATGGCCACGCCCGGGCCCAGCGACTGAATCAGCGCCAGCGCGCCAAAAGCTGCCAATAGGCCGTCGAGCCAGAGGCTGAACGGCATGGCGAGGCGGAACAGCGACAGCGCCGCCAGGCCAAAGAACCATGACAGCATCGGCGCGGCGCCGAGCGTGGGAATGCTGAACATCAGACCAAAGAGACCGGTGCCGGCTGCGACGAGGGCGAGATAGAGCTGCAGGCTCGTGAGGTCGCGTCTCATGCCCGTGCCCCCATCCGCGCATTGACGAAGCGCTCGGCACTGCCGACGAGCGCCACCAGGATGGCGGCGAAGCCAGCGGCGATGAACAGGGCGGCCCAGATCTGCACGGTCTGGCCATTATAGGAGCCGGTGAGCAGGCGCACGCCCAAGCCTCCGCCCGAGGCATTGGAAAGCTCAGCCACCACGGCGCCGATCAGCGAAATGGCAATGCCCACCTTCATCGAGGCGAAAAGGAAGGGCATGGCAGCCGGCCAGCGCAATTTCCAGAAGACCTGCCAGGAACTGGCGTCATAGGTGCGCATCAGATCGAGCTGGATGGCCTCGGGCGAGCGCAGGCCCTTGACCATGCCCACGACCACCGGGAAGAACGAGAGATACATCGAAATCAGCGCCTTGGGCACGAGCCCCGTCAGCCCCACCGCGCCAAGGCCGACCACCACCATGGGTGCCACGGCCAGAATGGGGATAGTCTGGCTGGCAATGATCCAGGGCATCAGCGAGCGGTCGGAGGCGTCATTGTGGATGATGGCCACTGCCAGCCCCACACCGAGGACAGTGCCAAAGGCGAAGCCGAGCAGCGTGGCCGACAGGGTGATCCAGCCGTGATAGGCGAGCGAGCGCTTGGAGTTGATGTCAATCGCGACCGTGGCGTTCCAGATTTCGCCCAAGACCTGATGGGGCGCGGGGAGCACCGGCTTGTCCTGGCCCCAGGTCTGGCCGACGAACTCGGTAAAGGGCACGTTCTCCAGCTTGGCGCGGGTGTTGAGCTGGTTCTGCCAGGGGGCATTCATCCAGACTGCGGCGGCATACCAGAGCGCGAGGATGGCAAGGAGGATGGTGAGGACGGGAAGGACGCGGGTCATGGGCGGCCACCAAAATAGCGGCTGACCATCCTCCCCCGCCTGCGGGGGAGGGGGACCGCCCCAAGGGCGGTGGAGGGGGGAGCGACAAACACTATCCCCTCGGCCGCGCTGACGTTACCGCGCTTGCGGCACCCCTCTCCACCACGCTGCGCGTGGTCCCCCTCTCCCGTAAACGGGAGAGGACAGAGTGATCCCGCCCCCATCACACCGCCCCCTCGTCATAGGAATGTCCGGCCCTGAGGCCCTCGCGGACGCGGGCGGCGATGGCCAGGAATTCGGGCGTCTCGCGGATATCGAGCGGGCGCTCGCGCGGCAATGTGCTCTCGATGATGTCGGTCACCCGGCCGGGTCGCGGCGACATGACCACGATGCGGGTGGAGAGATAGACCGCCTCGGGAATGGAATGGGTGACGAAGCAGATGGTCTTCTGCGTGCGATCCCAGAGCTTCAGCAGCTCGGAATTGAGGTGATCGCGGACGATCTCATCGAGGGCGCCGAAGGGCTCGTCCATCAGAAGGAGGTCGGCGTCGAAACTCAAGGCCCGGGCGATGGAGGCGCGCTGCTGCATGCCCCCCGAGAGCTGCCAGGGATATTTCTTTTCGAAGCCCGAGAGATTGACCAGCTCCATGGTGCGCCGGATGCGCTCAGCCTGCTCTGCGGCAGAGTGCCCCATGATTTCGAGCGGCAGGGCGATATTCTTCTCGATCGTGCGCCAGGGATAGAGCGCGGCCGCCTGGAAGACATAGCCATAGGCCCGCGCCTTGCGCGCCTGTTCCGGGCTCATGCCATTGACGCTGAGCGTGCCCGAAGTGGGCTTTTCGAGATCGGCGATGGTCCTCAAGAACGTCGTCTTGCCGCAGCCCGAAGGACCGATGAAGGAGACGAAATCGCCCTTCTCGATGGTGAGATTCACGTCGGAAAGGGCGACGACGTCACCATCGCCGGTGGGGAAGGTGAGGCCGAGATTGGTGGCGGAGACGACGCTCATAGAAAAGCCCCCTCACCCGCCAATTGATAGCGACCTCTGCCCGATCCGGGGGCTTTGAAGACTAGTCGAACCAAACTCATCAAACCCCCGTCGCCGGAATACCGCTGCGTTCTACCTTGCGCGGCGCGACGATATCCTTCCACTGGCTCAAGGCCCGGTTCACAGGGTTTTTCGCTTCGCGGGCGACGAACTTGCCATGGCCCGGCTCGGCCTTCACCTCCGCCTCGACAATCGAGACCTTGCCGCGGCTCAGAACGAAGCGCGGCAGGCCGGTGACTTCGAAACCTTCAAAGACATTGTAGTCGATGACCGATTGCTGGCTCTTGGCGGAAATGGTCTTTTTCCGCTTGGGGTCCCAGACCACGAGATCGGCGTCGGCGCCGACCATGACTGCACCCTTCTTGGGATACATATTGAGGATCTTGGCGATATTGGTCGAGGTGACGGCAACGAACTCGTTGGGCGTCAGGCGGCCGGTATTGACCCCGGCGGTCCAGAGCACGGGCATGCGGTCTTCGAGGCCGCCGGTGCCGTTGGGGATCTTGGCGAAATTGCCAACCCCGAAGCGCTTCTGCTCGGTGGTGAAGGCGCAATGATCGGTGGCGACGCAGGAGAGCGAGCCCGCCTGCAACCCGGCCCAGAGCGAATCCTGGTGCTGCTTGTTGCGGAAGGGCGGCGACATGACGCGACGGGCGGCATGGTCCCAATCGGGGTTGAAATACTCGCTTTCGTCGAGCGTCAGATGCTGGATCAGCGGCTCGCCATAGACGCGCATGCCCTTCTGCCGGGCGCGGCGGATGGCTTCATGCGCCTGCTCGCAAGAGGTGTGCACCACATAAAGCGGCACCCCGGCCATATCGGCCAGCATGATGGCGCGGTTGGTGGCTTCGCCCTCGACTTCCGGGGGCCGGGAATAGGCGTGGGCCTCGGGGCCGTTATTGCCTTCGGCGAGCAGTTTTGCGGTCATGGCCGCGACCACGTCGCCATTTTCGGCATGGACCAGCGGCAGGGCGCCGAGCGCGGCGCAACGCTGGAAGGAGGCGAACATCTCGTCGTCGTTCACCATCAGCGCGCCCTTATAGGCCATGAAGTGCTTGAACGAGGTGATGCCGCGATCGACCACCTCGGCCATTTCGTTGAACACTTGCTCGCCCCACCAGGTGATGGCCATGTGGAAGGAATAGTCGGTCGAGGCCTTGCCGGTCTTGTTGTCCCACATCTGCAAGGCTTCGAGCAGGCTCTGGTCGGGATTGGGCAGGCAGAAATCGACCACCATGGTGGTGCCGCCGGCCAGTGCCGCCCGCGTGCCGCTTTCAAAGTCATCGGCCGAATAGGTGCCCATGAAGGGCATTTCGAGATGGGTATGCGGGTCGATGCCGCCCGGCATGATGAGGCAGCCGGTGGCATCCAGTTTCTCATCGCCGGAGAGGTTCCTGCCGATCTCGACGATCGTATCGCCCTCGATCTTCACATCGGCTTGGTAGGAGAGATCGGCGGTGACGATGGTGCCGTTCTTGATGACTTTGCTCATGATGCGTTCCCTTGTTCACATGTCACACCCTGCCCGCGCCTTCTCCGGAGCGCTGCGGCGAGCGTCAAATCCCCGAAACTATTCCACGATCCCCGCTGTCTCGACCACCGCGTGGAAGAGCACGTCTGCGCCGGCGGTCGCCCATTCCTTGGAAATGTCTTCGGCCTCGTTGTGGCTCAGGCCATCGACGCAGGGACACATGACCATGGCGGTTGGCGCGACCCGGTTGACCCAGCAGGCGTCATGCCCTGCACCCGAGACAATGTTGCGGTGGGAATAGCCCAGCCGCTCGGCGGCGTCGCGGACGGCCTTGACGCAGTTTTCGTCGAATGTGACGGGGTCGAAATGGCCGGTCGGCTCAATCTTGAGGCCCAGGCCCAGTTCCTCGGCGATTCTTGCCGCCTCGGCTTCGATCTGCGTGCGCATGGAGGTGAGCTTGTCGAGTTCGGGCGAGCGGATGTCGATGGTGAACACCGCCTTGCCCGGAATGACATTGCGCGAATTGGGATAGACATTGGCCTGACCCACGGCGCCGACGGCATTGGGTTGATGCGCCATGGCAATGCGATGCACCGCCTCGGTGACCCGCGCCATGCCGAGCCCGGCATTGACGCGCATGTTCATCGGGGTGGAGCCGGTATGGGCTTCCTTGCCGGTGAGTGTCACCTCGAGCCACCACAGGCCCTGGCCATGGGTGACGACGCCAATATCCTTGCCCTCGGCCTCAAGAATCGGCCCCTGTTCGATATGGAGTTCGAACATGGCGTGGATCTTGCGCGCGCCGACCTTTTCCGGGCCCTTCCAGCCAATGCGCTCAAGCTCGTCGCCAAAGCGCTTGCCCTCGGCATCGACCCGGTCATAGGCCCAGTCGCGCTCATGCATGCCGGCGAAAACACCCGAGGCCAGCATGGCCGGGGCGAAGCGGGTCCCTTCTTCATTGGTCCAGTTGGTGACGACGATGGGACGCTTGGTCTTGATGCCGAGATCGTTGAGGGTGCGGACCAGCTCGAGCCCGCCCAGGACCCCGAGCACGCCATCATATTTGCCGCCCGTAGGCTGGGTATCGAGATGGCTGCCGACATAGACCGGGTCGAGATTGGGGTCCTCGCCCTCGCGGCGGGCGAACATGGTGCCCATTTCATCGACGCCCAGCGTCAGTCCGGCCTCCTCGCACCAGCGGGCAAAGAGTTCGCGGCCCTCCTTGTCGGCATCGGTGAGGGTCTGGCGATTATTGCCACCGGCCACGCCGGGGCCGATTTTCGCCATCTCCATCAGGCTCTCCCAGAGCCGGTCGCCATTGATCCGAAGGTTTTCGCCGGGAGAGGTCATGATGCTACTCGTGGTTCAGGTCCGAAAGAAAAGACCCCGCCGTCGCGCAGGGGCGAACGGCGGGGCCGGGAGGATGGTGTATCAGCGCCATATTCCCTCTCCGTGCCGGAGAGGGAGCGGGTGGTCAGCGATTCTTGTGCGACGCTGACCATCAGTCCCTACTTCACGCTGGGAAAGCTAAATTCTGCTCCACCCTTGATGCCGGCGGGCCAGCGGGTGGTGACGGTTTTCAGCCTGGTATAGAAGTGGATGCCTTCGGGCCCGTAGATGGAGTGATCGCCGAAGAGGGATCGCTTCCAGCCACCGAAGGAGTGATAGGCCACCGGCACCGGGATGGGCACATTGACGCCCACCATGCCTACCTCGATCTTGTCGGCAAATTCGCGGGCGGCGTCGCCGTCGCGGGTGAAGATGGCGGTGCCATTGGCATATTCATGGCCATGGATGAGATCGACCGCATCCTTGAAGCTGTCGCGGCGCACCACGGACAGAACCGGTCCGAAAATCTCTTCCCTGTAGATCTTCATATTGGGCTCGACATTGTCGAACAGCGTGCCACCGACAAAATAGCCGTTTTCATAGCCTTGCAGCGAGAAGCCGCGGCCATCGACGACGAGTTCGGCGCCTTCTTCGACGCCAGAATCGATATAGCCCAGGATCTTGTCGCGGTGAATCTTCGTCACCACCGGACCCATTTCGGCATCCTTGTCGGTGGCGGGGCCGATCTTGAGGGCCTCAACCCGCGGCTTCAGCTTGGCGACCAGCGCATCAGCGGTCTCCTTGCCCACCGGCACTGCGACGGAAATGGCCATGCAGCGCTCGCCAGCCGATCCATAGCCAGCGCCCATCAGCGCATCGGCGGCCTGGTCGAGATCGGCATCGGGCATGATGACCATGTGGTTCTTGGCGCCGCCAAGAGCCTGCATGCGCTTACCGGCTTGCGTGCCGCGCTGATAGACATATTCGGCGATCGGGGTGGAGCCGACAAAGGACACGGCCTTGATGTCGGGATGGTCGAGAATGCCATCGACCATTTCCTTGTCGCCATGGACGACATTGAGCACGCCCTCGGGGAGCCCGGCTTCCATGAAGAGGTTCCAGGCCAGCATGGAGGCGGAAGGATCGCGTTCGGAAGGCTTCAGGATGAAGCTGTTGCCGCAGGCAATGGCCGCCGGATACATCCACATCGGCACCATGGCCGGGAAGTTGAAGGGCGTGATGCCGGCGACGACGCCGAGCGGCTGGCGGTCCGAATAGGAATCGATATTGGGACCGACATTGCGGGAGAATTCACCCTTGAGGAGCTGGGGAATGCCGCAGGCATAATCGACGCAGTCGATGCCGCGGGCCACTTCGCCCAAGGCGTCATCATGCACCTTGCCGTGTTCGCGCGAGATCTCGCGGGCGAGATCATCGGCATATTGATCGAGCAGCGCCTTGAACTTGAACATGACGCGGGCCCGCTTCATGGGCGGGGTGTTGCCCCAGGCGATCTGCGCCTTCTTCGCGCTTTCGACGGCAGCGTTCAGCTCGGCCAGCGTCGAGAGCGGCAGTTCGGCGCTCTGTTCGCCGGTGGCCGGATTGAAGACCGGGACGCGGCGGGTCGAGGACGACACATAGCGCTTGCCGGCAACGGCGTTTTCGATGACGTGCATCAGGGCTTCCCCTCCAGATTGGGAACGTTCATTCTATATTTCATCGTATAGAATATTTGTTCCATTCTAATCAAGTGTCTTGAGGATGCCCGAAAGGGTGGAGACGATCTCGCCGATCTGGCTCTCCGAGATGATCAGCGGCGGCGAGAGCGCGATAATGTCGCCGGTGGTGCGGATGAGCAGGCCCTGTTCATAGGCCTTGAGGAAGGCCGAGAAGGCGCGCTTGGTGGGCGAGCCGGCAATGGGCTCGAGCTCGATGGCGCCGACCAGGCCGATATTGCGGATGTCGATGACATGGGGCAGGCCCTTGAGGGAATGCAGCGCATCTTCCCAGACCTTGGCCAATTCGGCGCCGCGGGTCAGCAGGCCTTCTTCCTTATAGGTTTCGAGCGTGGCCAGACCCGCCGCCGAGGCGACCGGATTGCCCGAATAGGTATAGCCATGGAAGAACTCGATCAGGTGCTCGGGCCCCTGCATGAAGGTGTCGTGGATCTCGGCCGAGACCATCACCGCGCCCATGGGGATGACACCGTTGGTCAGGCCCTTGGCGGTGACCATGATGTCGGGCACGACATCGAAATAGTCGGCGCCAAAGGGGGTGCCCAAGCGCCCGTAGCCGGTGATCACCTCGTCGAAAATGAGCAGGATGCCGTGTTTTTTGGTGATCTCGCGCAGGCGCTTGAGATAGCCCGGAGGTGGAATGAGCACCCCGGTGGAGCCGGCAACCGGCTCGACGATGACGGCGGCGATGGTCGAGGCATCATGCAGGGTGACGATGCGTTCGAGCTCGTCAGCCAGGTCAGCGCCGTGCTCGGGCAGGCCGCGCGAAAAAGCGTTCTGCTTGAGGTTGTGGGTGTGCGGCATGTGGTCGACGCCGGTCAGCAGCGTGCCGAACATCTTGCGGTTGGTGACAATGCCACCCACAGAAATGCCGCCGAAATTGACGCCGTGATAGGCGCGCTCGCGACCGATAAGGCGGGTGCGCGAGCCTTCGCCCTTCACCCGGTGATAGGCCAGCGCCACCTTGAGCGCGGTTTCCACCGATTCAGAGCCGGAATTGGTGAAGAGCACATGATCGAGCCCCTCGGGGGCGAGATCGACCAGGCGATTGGCCAGCTCGAAGGCCTTGGGATGGCCCATCTGGAAGGCAGGAGCATAGTCGAGCTCGGCAGCCTGATTGGCGATGGCCTCGACGATTTTCGGGCGGGCGTGGCCGGCATTGACGCACCACAGGCCTGCCGTGCCATCGAGCACCTGACGACCATCGGAGGTCGTGTAGTGCATGTCCTTGGCGGCCACGAACATGCGCGGCGATTTCTTGAACTGGCGGTTTGCCGTAAAGGGCATCCAGAACGCGCTGAGATCGTTCGGCGCAACGGTGGATGGATTGGACACGAACTCTCGCTCCCGATGATTTTCGTCCGGTCGTCATTTGGGTCTTGACGGGACGTCCCGAAGCCCGGAAATTTTGACCAGTTGGAAAAATGTTAGCATCCCTACACATTCCCGCAAGGCGAAAATGGCCCCCAGAAAACTGAAAGCCGCCGAACACGCGCCCGCTACGGCCAAACGCCAGCACAAGGCCGACGCCAAGGCAGCCTCAAGCCATCCCCCCGCCCGGCCGCGTCCGCTGACCCGCATCCAGAAGGAAAAGCAGGACATCATCCTCGAAGCGGCGCTGGAAGTGTTCTCGGTGCATGGGTTCCGCGGCGCCACGATCGACCAGATCGCTGAGGTGGCAGGGATGAGCAAGCCCAACCTGCTCTATTACTTTCCGAGGAAGGAAGAGATCCATCGCCGCCTGATCGCCGCCCTGCTCGACACCTGGCTGGCGCCGCTGCGCGAAATGGACGAAAACGGCGACCCCTTCACCGAAATCCGTTCCTATATCCGGCGCAAGCTGGAAATGGCCCGCGATTATCCACGGGAGAGCCGGCTCTTTGCCAATGAGATGCTGCAGGGCGCACCGCGGATCAGCGAAATGATCGAGGTCGATCTCAAGGGGCTGGTCGATGAAAAGGCCAAGATATTGCTGAGCTGGATGGACCAGGGGCGCCTGGCGCGCACGGACCCCTATCACCTGATCTTCTCGATCTGGGCGACCACGCAGCACTATGCCGATTTCGACGTGCAGGTGCGGGCGGTGCTGGGCAAGGGCCGCAATGGCGAGGGGCGCTTCGAGGACGCGGCGCGTTATCTCGAGCAATTGTTCATGCATGGCCTCACACCACGCCAGCGACCGGGCGAGGTCGTCACCCGCAAATAGGCAGGTCAGCCGACGGCTAGACGGGCGGGAACCCGTGGCTCCTCACTGCGCTCGCGCGCAGCCCGTGCAATGGTCTCGCCAGTGAAGCAGAAGCCGCCGCCTTCGAGGCGCTTGGCCTCGTAGAGGGCCCGGTCGGCCTGCTTGAGCAGCGCATTGGCCGGGTGGTCGAGCCCTTCTTCGACAATCCCGAGACTGACACCGACGGAGATGTTCTGCCCCAGCGCGTGAAAGGGCTGGCTGACGGCCCAGATGCAGTCGCGCGCCAGCTCGGCCAGCACCTCACGCTCGCCGCCGCGCTGGACAATGGCGACGAATTCGTCGCCGCCGATCCGCGCCAGAAACTCGCCCGGCAACAATTGCGTGGCCAGGCGCCGAGCCACTTCGATCAGCGCCAGATCACCCGCGTGGTGACCAAACAGGTCGTTGATCGGCTTGAATCGATCGAGATCGAGGGCCAGAAGCGAAAAAGGCTGGCTGTCGCCCGCCAGCCGCGCCAGCTCACCTTCCAGCGCTAGCCGGTTGGGCAGGCCGGTCAGGTGATCGCGCCTGGCCTGGCGCTGTGCCGCGATGCGCTGCGCCTCGATATCCCGCACCCGGCGCTGCATGATCAGCAGACAGCCCAGAACGCTGCCGATCAGCACCAGCATGAGGGGTACGCGCAGCGGGGCGAAGCTGGTGAAGAGATCATAGCCCGGCCGGTCTGCCTCCCAGGTGAGGAACTGACCGCCCAGGGACCCGGCCAGGAGCGGAATGGATTGCTGATATGACTGCTCGGTTGCTGACCTGGCCAGCCTGAGCTCGCGCAGCCCCGCCACCATGCCCAACCGATCCAGCGTCTCCTGAACGTCCTCGTCCGGCACGTCGGCCAGGATGTCGGCGATGGCGGCGGCTCGGATGCGCTCATCCTGCATGGACCGTTCATCGGTCGTCCACATCACATGCAAGGTGGAGTAGATCAGGACCAGTCCGGCCAGCAGGGCACCGGCAAAAGCGCCCAACACCAGCCGCCGGATTGGCGCCAGTGCCTTGACCGGATCGGCATCCGGCAAAGTCCACGAGTTGAGTATCTGTCTGTCCACTGAAGTGGTCCTGCGTCCGCGGCCATCTTCATCCAGCAAAGGTTGGCAACAGGTTAGCGGACGCTGTTTTTGCCTCAGGACCGCTTCTGGGCAATCAGGGCCAGCGGGCGCCCTTCCAGGTCCTCGAAGAAGGCGAGCCATTCCTCGGTGCCGTCGGAATGGCGGTGAATGCAGCGCGGCCCCTGGGTGAAGGCCACACCCCTTTGCGTGAGCGCAGCGTGGACAGTGTCGATGTCGTCGACCTTGAAATAGAGGATGGATTCGGCGCCCGCAGCGGGGTCCTGCTGCAGATAGAGCCGCGTGCCGCCGAGGTCGAAGAAAGCCATGCCCTCGAAACTGTAGAGCAGGGGCAGGCCGAGCACGTCGCGATACCAGGCCATCGCAGCGTCGATATCGCGCACGCTGCGGGCAATCTGGCCCAGGGGGCCAAGTGAGAGCGGGGTCATGTCACCCTCCATTGCGGATGGGTCAGCATACGCCCTGGGCATGGGTTTTGCCTCATCTGTTCTGCACCCGTCCTTAACCCCGCCGCAGTCATGGTCTTGGCTGCCCTATCCCGAGGATTGCGCCGACCGTGTCCGACTTGCCTGCCCATTCGCTCCTCCGCAAGGACTGGCTCTGGCTGGTCGCCGTGTGGCTTCTCGCCGCCGCGACGCTGGTGTGGCGCAGCCACTTTGCCAGCGCCGGTGCCCCCCTGTTCCTGGACACCGACGACGCCATGCGCATGGTGGTGGTGCGCGACTTCCTCAACGGACAGGGCTGGTACGATCTGGTGCAGCACCGGCTCAACGCCCCCTTTGGCGCGGAAATCCACTGGTCGCGGCTGATCGACCTGCCGCTGGCGGGCCTGCTGTTCCTCTTCGACCGCGTCACCGATCCCGCCAGCGCGCTGATGCTCACCGGCACCATCTGGCCATTGCTGCTGTTGGGCGTGCTGCTCTGGCTGAGCGTTCGCGTGACCTTCGAACTGGTCGGGCGCGCGGGATTGCTGCCGGCCCTGGTGCTGCCCATTCTGAGCCCGGCCATCCTTGCCGAGTTCACGCCGGGGCGGGTGGACCACCACAATGTCATCATTCTCCTGACCCTGGCCTGCCTGCTGACCAGCCTTACCGCATTGCGGCGCCCCGGGGCGGCGTGGCTGGCGGGGCTGTTCGCGGCATCGGCACTGGCCGTGGCCCTAGAGGCGGCGCCTCTTGTGGTGGCGGCCATATTAGCCTTCGGCATCGGCTATGTGATCGACCCGGCGCGCGCAACCATCCTGCGGCGCTTCGGACTGGGCCTGGCCGGAGGTCTCGTGGTGCACCTGGCGCTGGCGCGGCCGCCGACACGCTGGCTGGAAGCGGCCTGCGACATGATTTCGCCGGTCTATGTGCTGGCAGGGCTGCTGGTGGGCCTTGCCTATCTTGCCGTCTCGCTGCTGCCGGCGCCAAGGCGGGCGGTGCTGCGCCTGGCGCTGCTGGGCGTGCTGGGGGCCCTTGCCGCAGCGGTGGTGGCGCTGGTCTATCCGCAATGCCTGGCCGGCCCCTATGGCAGTCTCGACCCCTGGCTGCAGGAGAACTGGATCGCCGCCATTGTCGAGGCCAAGCCCTGGCATGTGTCGCTAGTGGAACTGCCGGTCTATTCGATCGTCGTGGGCGCACCGGTGTTCCTGGGTCTCCTGGCCGCCGGGCTGGCCCTCCTGCGCGACCGTGAGCGGCGCATGAGCTGGCTGACACTGCTCGTCTTCCTGGGCTGCGCGACGCTGGTTATGCTGGCGCAGGTGCGGGGGGCAAGGCTGGCCATCTTGCCCACCATTCCCGCCGCCTCCTGGCTGATCGTGGTGGCGCGCGAGGCCTATCTTGAGCGCAAGACGCTGATGCCGGCGCTGGGGCTGATCGGGGCATGGCTGGTGTTTTCGGGGGTGATCCTCAGCGTCCTCGTTAACCTCACCCTCAATGTGCTGCCCGATGGGCGGGCGCAACAGGTGAGCGAGGCGCGGGCGAGCAAGCTGCCCTGCCTCGCTCCCGACAGCTTTGCCGACCTCGCCGGCCTGTCGCCCGAGCGGGTGATGGCACCGATCGACCTTGGCTCGCATTTGCTGCTCGAAACGCCGCATGCGGTGGTCGCAGCGCCCTACCACCGCAATGAGGATGGCGTTCTCGACGCCTTCCGCTTCTTCAACCGCCCGGTGGCGGACGCCCGCGCCATTGCCGAAGCACGCGGGCTGGGCCTGGTGGTGACCTGCCCGGAAATGCCCGAAATGCGCGGACCGGGGCTGAAGGAGCCCGACACAATTCTCAGCCTGCTCGCCGCCGGCACGCCGCCGGACTGGCTTGAGGATGTGTCGCTTTCCGGTCCGCTCAAGGTCTATGCGGTGAAGCTGCCCTGAGGGAAGCGGCGCCTATTCGGCCGCGACCCCGGTGCCGATGGGGCAACTGACCCCGGTACCGGCCAGGCCACAATAGCCATTGGGGTTCTTGGCCAGATATTGCTGGTGATAGGTCTCGGCAAAATAGAACGGGCCGGCAGGCGCGATCTCGGTGGTGATTGGCCCCAGCCCCCGCGCATCGAGCGCACGCTGATAGGCGGCCCGGCTGGCTGCAACAGTTTCGGCCTGTTCGGGCGTGGTGGTGTAGATGGCAGAGCGATATTGGGTGCCCACATCATTGCCCTGGCGCATGCCCTGGGTGGGGTCGTGCTCCTCCCAGAAAGTGCGGAGCAGGCTTTCGAGACTGATCTTTTGCGGGTCATAGACGACCTT
Organism: Devosia salina; assembly: GCF_019504385.1. NCBI lineage: Bacteria > Pseudomonadati > Pseudomonadota > Alphaproteobacteria > Hyphomicrobiales > Devosiaceae > Devosia > Devosia salina. The sequence goes on along the minus strand of NZ_CP080590.1, from coordinate 45,338 downwards.
GACCGCCTCGGTATGGCCGGTGCGGCCCGAACAGACCTCTTCATAGCTGGGATTGGGCGTGTGCCCGCCCTGATAGCCCACGGCGGTGACGATAACGCCGGGCAATTGCCAGAACAGGCGCTCGGCGCCCCAGAAACAGCCCAGCCCGAAATAGATGGTCTGGCTGCCCTCGGGATAGGGTCCCTTGAGGGCGGCGCCATTGACGAAGTGGTCGGGGGCGACGGGCATGGCCACGTCGCGGCCCGGCAGGGCCTCGGCGGCGCTGGGGATGGTGGTCGGCTTCTGACGGAAGAACATTTTGGTCTCCTTTCAGCCCTTCATTCGCGCGGCGTCCGCAAAGGGTTACGCGCAAGATAGGCATTGCGGGCGGGGCACGCCAGAAGCATGGGCTTCACATCCGGTCGATCTGCGAACGGCTCAGATCTGTTCCTGGCGCAGGAAGCGTTCTCGGCGCGGCCGGCGGCCCATCAGCGCCAGCACGATACCGGGCACGCCCAGCACCGCAAAAACCGGATAGGTGAGGAGCGCCTGCATGGCGGCGCCGAGCAGGTCAGCAAAAAAACGGCTTTCGAAGAAGGTCGAGACCGCTTCGAGACTGGGCGGGTGCAATTGCGTCCAGGCCTGTCCGAGGCTGGTAAAGACCAGAGTGTTGGCCGCCAGTGACTTGGTGCCATCCACCACAAGAAAAATCAGCGCCAGGCCAATCAGCCAGGTGCCCAATACTCGCAAAATCAGCCGCATCCACATTCCCTGTGCCCGGATCATCAAGTCGAACCGGCCCTGGTTCGTTCCATGCCGGGCACAATTGTCTTGTGCCATGCCGCAGGCGCCCCCACAAGGTGGCGCGCGGCCCCCTGGCGGGGTGGCCGAAAAACATTCGGTATGGGAGCCAAGTGATCCCTTGCACCCGCGCCTTTGATGAGTATATTGCGCCTCGCTCGCAGCGGCCCCCTCGGGGACCGCGATCCCGGCCTTTCCAGACCGGGCAGGAAGCGATGCGGAGAGGTGGCCGAGTGGTCGAAGGCGCACGCCTGGAAAGTGTGTAGGCGGGGAACCGTCTCAAGGGTTCGAATCCCTTTCTCTCCGCCATTCACCATTGATTTTGCTGACATTTTTGGCGCAGCTGGGAATTGGCAACCTTGCCGGTTCCACAGAAGCCAGACGTAGTCCGCATCCGCCTCGGCATGCCCGCAAGGAAGGGTCCTCGTGGAAGGAGGCCACGGACGCGGTGGACCGAACCACCGCGCCGAGCGAACGGCCTTCGGGCCGTTGCGTCAGTGAGCCCTGGCGATGTGGTAGTTGAAGTCGGGCGACCCGAGCGCACCCCACATGCTCAACCAGAAAGGCATGAGCCCTTCGAGTCCACGCGCTGCCGCAAGGCCACCCAGATCAACCGGTTCGGTCCAGCCAAACTCGGCCAGCATCTCGCGCACTTCCGCCTTGGCACCCGCCTGGTCACCACACAGGAACACATCATGCGGTCCGGGCACCCGGGACGGATCGACCATGAGTAGATGGTTCATGGTATTGAGCGTCTTGACCACGCGTGCCGAGGGTAGACTGGCCTGCAACGCTTCGGCCGCCGACGTCGTGTTGGACAATTCCGGGATCAGGCTGGGTGGCATGCCGCGAGAAAAGTCGAGCGGATTGGTAACGTCAATCACGAGCTTTCCGGCAACGGACACATCGCCAATGGCCTCCGCCACTGACACGACAGCACCGCCCGCTGTCGCCACGATGACCCTGTCGGCCCATTGGGCGATATCGGCATAGGCGCCGCTGGCGGCGCGCTCGCCCTGCCCTTTTGCCCAGGCCGCGGCTTTCTCATTGCCGGGCTCCCGTGCCCCCATGCCTACGGAATGGCCCAATTCGACCAGTTTGCTCGCGAGGGTATGACCGACCATGCCGGTCCCAAGAACTGCGTATTTCATGTCATTGCTCCACGATCTCTATTGAGGGCGCCGGATGACCGGCGCCCTTGGGGTCAGTCTGCGGCTTCGGCCCGCGTCCTGACGCTCAGCGTATGCCCGGCCCCGCTCTCTCCGTCTCGCGCCATTGACGGCGCCGATGGGCAAGAGTTAGGTCGCAACAACGAACTGGAACAGTGATCGTGATTTGAATCGATGGTTCAAAATAGTGGAACGATAAGTTTTCTGGCGCTTGCGAGCTTCCATGCCGTCTTTCGCACAGGCGGAATTGCGGCCGCCGCGGAGCATCTCGGCGTGGCCAAGTCGGGGGTCAGCCGGCACGTGGCGCTCCTGGAGCAGCGGCTGGGCGTCAAGCTGCTCGAACAGGGTGGGCGTGGCGTCCGCGTCACCCCGGCGGGTGAACGGCTGGCCCAGCGCGTCGGTTCGATCCTGGCCGAGATCGACCTGCTCGATGACTTCGCGCGCGAAGAATCCGCGCAGGTTTCAGGCCAAGTCACCATCGCGGCGACGCCGGAAGTCGGCGGGCTGGTCGCCAGACATCTCTTTCCGCAGATCCTGTCGCGGCATCCAGGCATTTCATTGGTGATGCGGCCCGCCTATGCCTTCGAGGACATGCAGGACCCGGGTATCGACCTTGCCATTCGCGTCGGCACCTTTCAGGACGATCGCCTTGTTGCCCACAAAATCGGCGCCTTCCAGCGCTGGCTGGTCGCCAGCCCCGGCTATCTCGGCGCCATCAGGCTCGAACGGGCCTCGGACCTGCAGCGCCTTGAATGCCTGACATTCCGGGCCGATCACCCATCGGCGACCTGGTCGGTCAAAGGTCCGGACGGGAGGGTCGAAGAGGTCCCCGTCAAAGGGCGTCTTGCGGTCCGCAGCTTCGCCATTTTGCGCGATCTCGTACTCGAAGGCGCCGGCATATCGTTCCTGCCCCATTTCATGGTGGAGGACGACCTGGCGGCAGGACGCCTGACGCGGGGCCTTAAGGATCACGCCTCTCCCGACGTACCAGTCTATCTGGCGTTCCGCCCCGGCGTCCGCAAGATCGCCCGCGTCAGCGCGGTGCTGGATGATCTCGCGCAATTGGCGCCGCCCATGCTCGGCGGGTGAAGAACAACGGCATGTCCTGCACTGGCCGGGGCGAGTTCGGTGATCCTGCCCGAGAGATCGGCGACCCCCAAAGCCGCGGTCAGCGAGCCGCCAATCGCTGCCTGCGAAAGATGCGAGCCTGCAGACAGCAAGTGGAGGTTTGCGCCTTGGTGCCGTTGAACGGGAACATCTTCAACCGGCAAACTGCCGTACCGATTGGAGCATGGACTGGGGCGTGTCACCGGTAACAATCGCTCCCAATAATGGCGCGGCAATCCCGGCTTCGCGTAGGCGCATGGCGTCCTGTGGTGTCAGCGCGAGCTGGCTGGGAACAATAACCGGCACGTCAACAGCGTCGACCACGGCCGCGTAGCGTTCAAGGTCCGCCTCGGTCATCGCGGTCCGATAACGCTCGAACGGCATGATGGAGGCTTCAACGACGCAGCCGGGCAGTGCGGCGATCTGCTTGATGTCGTCCGGTGTGCTGGTCGCGGACAGGGCAGGCATCGGGCGCAGCCGCGATGTCAGCAGATGCGGCTGCATGTGGTCGACATAGACATTGAAGCCCTCGAATCCGAGATCGGCCAGCGCGTCCATTTCCCCCGCGCTGGGTACGGTTACCTGGCCTGCCATGACCAGGAGCGGACACCCCAATCGGGACAGTGCCTCGAAAAACGGGCGCTCCTCGGCAAAGCTGCCAAAGGTCGTGCCGGTGGCCCGGTGATAGGCATTCAGATGGGTCTTGAGCGCATAGGCGCCGCCATCGAGTGCCGCCTTTGCCAGGTCGAGATCATGCCGCGCCAGCGACACGATAATTGGAAACGCGCCCGTGGTCAGGGCCGTGTAGAGCTTGGTCTCGGGGTACATCAGTTTATCCGGGCGCCGGTTTCAGCATGGAAGAGGTGGATGGCGTCGGGGGCGGGCAGGAGATGGATCGTGTCGCCCGGCCGCGCCGCGACGCGCTCCCGGAACACGCCAATAATGGTGTGGCCGCCCAGCGTCATGGTGACCTGCGTTTCCGAACCCATGGGCTCGATCAGGTTGACAATTGCCGGCAGGCCTTCTTCGCTCAGCGCGAGATGTTCGGGACGGATGCCATAGATGACCTTGGTGCCAATCTTGTGCTTGTCCGCCAGCGGGAGGATGACGTCGCCTGCGGCGAACCCGTCTCCGGTGATGGTGCCTTCGATGAAATTCATGGCCGGCGAGCCAATAAAGCCGGCCACGAAAAGGTTGGCCGGCCGGTCATAGAGCTCGAGCGGGGCGCCGATCTGTTCCACCTTGCCGCCATTCATGACAACGATCCGGTCGGCCATGGTCATGGCTTCCACCTGGTCGTGGGTGACGTAGACCGTGGTCACGCCCAGGCGCTGGTGCAGGGTCTTGATTTCGCCGCGCATGACGACGCGCAGCTTCGCGTCCAGATTGGAAAGCGGTTCGTCGAACAGGAACACCTGCGGATTGCGCACGATGGCACGGCCCATGGCAACGCGCTGGCGTTGCCCGCCGGAGAGCTGGCGCGGATAGCGGTCGAGGAGAGGAGTGAGCCCCAGAATTCCCGCTGCCCATTGCACCCGTTCGGCAATTTCCGCCTTGCTGGCGCCGCGATGCTCCAGGGAAAAGCCCATATTGGTGGCCACGGTCATATGCGGGTAGAGCGCATAGTTCTGGAACACCATGGCGATGTCCCGATCCTTGGGCTCGAGGTCGTTGACCACGCGGCCGGCGATCTCGATGGCGCCGCCGGAAATGGTCTCCAGCCCGGCGATCATCCGCAGCAATGTGGACTTGCCACAGCCTGAAGGCCCGACAAGCACGACGAACTCGCCGTCGGTGATGTCAATGTCGATGCCATGCAGCACGGGGGTCGCGCCATAGCTCTTGGTGACGGATTTGAGCGTAACGGGAGCCATGGGATCAGCCTTTCAGCCCGGTATGGGCAAGCCCTTCGACGAACTGCTTCTGCGCCACGACAAAGACCAGGAGCACCGGGATGGCCGTCATGGTCGCAGCGGCAAGCTGGATGTTCCACATGGCCCCGCCATAGGCGTCGGTGAACTGGGTCAGAGCCTGGGGCAAGGTGAACATCTGCGTCGAGGAGAGAAACACGATGGGTTCGAGATAGAGGTTCCATGAGTGGAGGAAGGTGAAGATCGCTACTGCACCCAGCGCGGGCTTTGCCAGTGGCAGGGCGATGGTCCAGAAGATTTTGAACCGCCCCAGCCCGTCGACGCGGGCGGCCTCTTCCAACTCGTTGGGAAGCGAAATGAAGAACTGGCGCATGACGAAGGTGGCAAAGACCGACGGTGCGCCGAAGATCGGCACCAGGATCAGCGGCCAATGGGTGTTGATCATGCCCCAGGACAGGAAGATCTGGAACAGCGGGACAATGGTCACCTCGGACGGGATGAGCAGGCCGAGCAGCACCACCATGAAGAGGGCATTGCTGAACGGGAACCTGATGCGCGCGAAGGCGTAACCGGCCATGGATGAGATGATCATGGTGACCACGGTGACGATCGCCGCGATATAGGCCGAATTCCAGTATTGCCGGGCGAAGGGCTGCAACTCGAACACCTGGGCATAGGTCGACCAATCGAACCGGCGCGGCCAGAGATCGGGCGGGAAGGCGAAGATGTCGCTGATCGGCTTCACCGACGAGGTGATCATCCACCAGGTGGGAAAGACGAAGGGGATGAGCAGCACGCACATCAGCCCGTAGAGGCCGACCTTCATGCGAGGGCTGAGATCAGTTTTCATAGAAGACGATCCGCTTGCGCAACTGCCACTGGGCGAAAGTGAGCACCGCGACGATGACAAAGAGCAGGATCGACAGGGTCGAACCATAGCCGAAGAAGTGGAACTGGAAGGCCTGCTGGTAGAGGTAATAGACCAGCACGGTCGTGGTCATGCCCGGCCCGCCCTGGGTCAGCACGGCGATCTGTGCGAAGACCTGCAGCGACCCGACTATGGTTATGATCGACGTCAACAGGATGGTGGGCGAGATCATCGGCAGGGTGATGCGGCGGAACTGCTTGAAGCGCCCGGCCCCGTCGACGCGGGCGGCCTCATAGAGTTCCTTGGGGACGCCCTGCAGGGCCGCCAGGAACAGCACCATGTTGAGACCCACATTCTTGAACACCTGCACGACGACGACCGAGATCATCGCGGTGGTCGGCGTGCGCAGCCAGTTCGGCCCCTCGATGCCCACCACGGCCAGCATGCCATTGATGCCGCCATTGGCCTGCAGCAGGAAGCTCCAGACGATGGTCCAGGCAACGAGCGACACGACCACCGGCGAGAAGAACAGGGTGCGGAACACGACCATGCCCTTGAGCTTCTGGTCGAGCAGCACGGCCAGCAGCAGGGCCAGCGACATGTTGAGCACCACGAGCCCGGCCGAGAAAATGGCCGATGCGGTCAGCACTGCAGGCAGGTTCGGATCGGCCAGCAGCATCTGGTAATTGGCCGCGCCGACAAAATTGAAACTCGATGCCAGCACGTTCCATTCGTGCAGCGAATACCAGAAGACCAGCCCCAGCGGCACGAGCACGAAGGTGACGATGCCGAGCAATTGCGGCGCGATGAACACGTAGCCAGCGGCGGCATCGCGCCGGGCGATGGTCCAGAAGGGGGGCTTCGATTTGGATGAGGCCGGGGCACTCATGGTGATCTTTCCTTGGTCACACTGGTCTTGGGCCGAGGAGACGGACTGGGCGAGCAGCCCTCGGGTCTGGCCCGAGGGCCGCACAGGGTTGTCGGTCGCATCCAGTGCTTATCCGGGCGCGACCGGGTTGTTGCGTTACCGTGCCAATAGCGGGCTGACGCTGGAACACACGTTTCCGAGCACGGCGGCCACGTCGGCATCCGGCACCCAGAGGGCGTCCAGACCCGAGCGGATGGTCTGCTGGATCTGGGCGAAGTTGGTGTGGCCCGGCAGCACGACGCCGCGCGAAATGCCATCGATCACCACGGTCTGGATCTGCTCGGCCGAGAGCAGGGGATTGGTCGATCCCAGCGTTTCGGCATTGAGCAGGCTTTCACGGGCCGGCGGGAAGAACTGAGCCAGCTTCTGGCTGTTTTCCGGATTGGTCATGTAGCCGAGGAATTCCACGGCAACATCCTTATTGGCACTCTTGCCGAAGACGCCGACGCCGGCCTGGCCGATCACATAGTATTCACCGGCCGGTCCGGCCGGCAGCGGCACCAGGTCCCAGGCGAACGGGTCCTCCTTGGGCAGGAGCGAGGCGCGCGAAATCTGGGTGATGGTCATGGCCGCATCACCGGCGAAGAAGTCCACATTCTCACCCGGACCCGGCATGCCGCCCTCGGCAAACATGGCATTGTGGATCGCGGTCATGGCGTCGACCATGGGCTGGTCGGCGAAGGCGCAGGTCTTGCCATCGGCACTCCAGGGATCGGCGCCCCAGCCGCGCCAGATCGAGGCCAGGTTCTGCCAGTTCTGGAAGTTGAAGTCGCGCACCACAAGACCATCGGCCGCGCCGGCATCGGCAACTGCCTTGGCGGTGGCAAAGGCATTGTCCCAGGTCCATTCGCCGGCCGCGATCAGCTCAGCAGGCGTCTTGGCGCCTGCCGCGGTGATCAGGTCGTTGTTGACGAACATCGCGAAAGGCGAGGTGGAGAAGGGATAGGCGTAGAGCTGGCCATCCCGGGTCCACAATTCCGTCGCCGGGATCGACAGATCCCACAGGTCATAGCCTTCGATGGCGGCGAAAGCGTCGTTCAGCGGCGCCAGGGCGCCGGAATTGACGAAATCGGCGGCCGTGGTTTCGAGAATCCAGGCCAGGTCGGGCGGGTTGCCACCGGCGATCTGGGTGGTGACGGTGGTGGTGTAGCTGTCGAAAGGCAGAGAGTCGAAAGTCACCGTCACATTGGGATGGGTCGCCTTGAAGCCTTCGGCAATCTCGTTGAACATGGCCAGATGCGCCTCGTTGGCGCTCCAGATGGTCATGCGCAGATTGACGGCGTCCTGGGCCCAGGCCGTGCCGGTGGCGGCAAGCCCGAGCACGATGCCAAGGCATGCGGCCGAGGTCTTGAGCGTTCTGTTCATTCTGTTTCCTCCTGTTTGAATTGCTTAGTAGCCACGCACGTCGGGCCAGCGGATCTCGATCCCTTCCGCGTGGAGACGGGCCTGGAATTGGGTGAGCAGGTTGTCATCTGCCTGCACCTGGTGCGGCGACAGCCCGTTATTGAGACAGTGAGCAGCCAAGAGGCCTGCCGCTTCGCCCACATTCCACTCCACCGGATGCAGGCGATAGCAGCCATTGGTGATGTGGGTGGTGCCCAGGTTCTTGCCGCCTGGCAGCAGGTTCTTCACCCGCTGCGGCAATAGGGCGCCGAGCGGAATTTCGAAGGGGGCGGATTCGACATCGACATAGTTGTCGCCGCCGGTGGAGGGATGCAGGTCGATCCGGTACATGCCGACGCCGACGCTGTCGCGATATTGCCTGGAAAGGGCATTGCCATGCACAGTCATGGACACGTCCTGCTCCACGATGCGGGTGACCGGCAGGATGCGGCGGCTCTCGCGGATATAGGGGGCCATGGCCAGGCCGTGTTCGGTGCCCGTGATGTCACCGCGCAGCCTGAGGCCGGGGAAGCCCTGGCCGCCATCAAGGCGCGGGGCCTCGGTCTGCAGCCAGTAGAACACCGAATAGGAAAGGTCGGCGGCCGATTTGAGATGGGCGGCCTTTTCCGCTTCGCTCACGTCGATGATCGAGCCGAGCATGTAGTCGATCATCGGCCAGTTCACGAGGCAGATGTCCGAGCCATAAGCGCCCGGCACGAAATTGCGGCGCGCGGCGATGCGGCGGAAGGTCCAGAGATTGCTGTCGCCGGCATTGCGGCGCTGGTCGGCATCGACCAGCAGCGGGTCATCGTCCGGATTGGGCGTGAAGCTGCGCTCGGTGATCTCGAGCGTACGCGGATGCGGCGCCTTGAAGCCGAGCAGCGGACCGCCCCAGAAGTCGGGCTGGTATTGGCGCCAGAAATCGTAATTGGCCGGCTTGTCGATGACATGATTGCCATCGACATGATCGATCGCGAAACACACCGAGACCGCCTGCACATTGTCGGGCTGGGCCTCGGCCGGCGCGCTGGGTTCGCCGGTGTCCGACTGGGCCTCGAAGCCCTTGGCATATTCCGTGCCGGTCAAGGGCAGCAGGTCACCCAGTTCCGTGGCGTCCACCACATAGGGCGCCGAAATGACAATCTGATCGCCATTGTCCCGATGAACAAGGGTTATGGCGCGCACCATGTCGCCCTCCACCTCGGCGGCGATGGGACGATAGGGCTTCATGATCCGTAGCTGGCCGCCGCCGATAAAAGGCATGAGCATGGCATCGAGGACGGCCACGCCCACACGCGGTTCCGCGCATAGCCGGCTGACATGACCGGCGCCAGGATTGAGATCGCCCCAGGCGCGGCTGGCTGCGGTCAGCGGATAGTGGTCGCGATAGAATTGCCGGATGCCGTTGCGCAACTGGCGATAGGAGCGGGTGACGCCGAACTGCTCCACCCAGGAATGTTCATCGGGGGGCACCGCCTGGCTGGTGAGTTGGCCGCCGAGCCAGTCGAATTCCTCAGTGAGAATCACGGTGCGGCCCGAGCGCAGCGCAGCCAGGGCTGCGGCAACGCCGCCCAGGCCACCGCCAACAACGAGCAGGTCTGCGGAGAATTCTTTTGTCATCTGGTCTTCTTGGTCTTGGTCGGGGGAGAGCCGAGGGTGTCGCCCTCGACCGGTTCACAGGGCAGCAGCAATTGCTCGACGGGCGCGTTGTCCTCGACGCGGCGCACGAGCATTTCTGTTGCAGCGCGGGCCATGGCCTCGCGTGGAATGACGAAGGAGGTGAAGCGCCGCCCGGGCTCTTCCGCACGAATGTGATTTCCCAGCACGACGATCGACAGGTCGCTGGGAACGGAAAGCCCGCGGGCTCGCGCCTCCTGCTCGACGCGGACGGCATCGGCAAGTTCGGTGAAGAAGACGCAGGTTGCGTCGGCCGCCAGCAGCAGGTCGAGCACTTCACCGGCCGGACGGCCGACTGAAAAGATGCTGGTGACCAGCTCGGCTTCACCCACGGCCCTGGAAAACCCATACCAGCGGTCAACTGTCGATTCCGCGCCCTCGCGGAGACCGACATAGGCAATGCGCTGATGGCCCAGCGCCTTGGCGCGCTCGACCAGGGCCGAGGTGGCCGGCGCATAATCGCCGCCCACATAGGGCACCGGACCGCCAGCATCGTCGCGGCGCCCCACGGCCACGAAGGGGAAGTCGCCGGCCACCAGGCGCGCCAGCTCGGTATTGTCAAATCGGCGCCCGAGGATCACGCAACCATCGGCGAGACGCAGACGCGCATTCTCGCCGAAAATCTTCCGGTCGCGCCCGGCGCCGGTGAGCAGCAGCAGGTCATAGCCCAGGTTCTGCGCTGCCTCTTCGATGCCGAAGAGGAAGGGGGTGAAGAAGTCGGCCTGGCCGGAGGGGAAGGCAGGTTCGTAGGTGAAGACGCCCAGGATCCTGTTGAGGCCCTTGACCATCCGACGGGCAACCGGATCGGCCACATATCCGGTATCGCGGATGACCTTCTCAACCCGCTCCCGGGTTTCCTCGGGAATCCGGTTGCGGCTGGTCGGCGTACCATTGAGCACGAGCGACACGGTTGCCTGGCTGACGCCCGCTAGCTGCGCAATGTCCTTCTGGGTCAACCGCTTCGTGGGCGCCATGGCTTCTTTCCTCGGTGCTAATGCGTATTAGTGCTGATACGTATTAGCAGTGAAGTGGTCGCTGTGCAAGTGATCTTGGAGTCGATCGAAGCCTGGACGCACGCCGAGTTGGCCGTCAGCTGTCGGGTCGGACGACGGACCCTGGACGGCAGCCCCTGTCGCCCGGACAGCTCGGCTATCGAATTTGGCCGTTCCGGGTGGCCGAGGCCGCCGCCAAGCCGCCTTGGCCAAGTGCAGTTCCAGCGGGTAGGTGCTGGTGCTGGATCTTTGTCCAGTCGAATGACCGCGAACAAGATCCGGTCCGGCGGCCGCATGGCCTCGCGCCGGACTGACAGCTTTCGACCAAAACAGTGCGCAATTGATCTTCGTCAACGAGCCAGTTGCGCCGACGCCTAGCATTGTTGCCAGTTCGATGGAGGCGCTCATGTCCGTGACACGCTGGTTGCTGGCCTGCGGCATTGTCGGCGCTGCGCTTTTTCTCGCAATGGACTGGATCGCTTCGTTCTGGCTCTATCCGGGATATGACATCACCTCGCAGCAGGTGAGCGAGTTGTCTGCCATCGGCGCGCCGTCACGCGCCTTCTGGATGACGCTGGGCTTCCCGCACGCCGCGCTGACCTTCGCATTCGCCTATGGCGTCTGGCGGGCGAGTGCGGGGCGACGCGGCGTCATGGCAATAGCGATCCTATTGGCTCTTTTTGCCCTCAACTCGTTTCTCTGGGGCTGGGTGGCACCGATGCATATGCGCGGGGTGGCGTTCACCGCCACCGATACGCTGCATATCGGTTTTACCATCGTGGCGGTCGTGCTCATGGTCGGCTTCATGACCAGTGGCGCCTGGATATATGCTGGCCGGTTCCGCTGGTTTTCCGGTGTGGTGCTCGTGGCGATGCTGGTCTGTGGCGGCATTGTGGGCACACAGGTGCCGGCAATTGCGCAAGGTCTGCCGACGCCCTGGATGGGTCTTGTCGAGCGCGTGAGCGTCTATGCGCCGTCGCTCTGGATGGCCGTACTGGCGCTTGCGATGATGGGCGAAAGCAAGGAAGGGCGGCCATTGCCCGTCCCTCCCCCTACCCCAGCATGAGATGGCGGATCTGGGTGTAGTCGATGAGCGATTGCATGGAGAGGTCCGAGCCATAGCCGGAATTCTTCATGCCGCCATGGGGCATTTCGGTGGCCATGACGCCATGGGTATTGATCCAGGTGACGCCATATTCGAGGGCATTGGCGATGGCCATGGCGGTTTCGGTATTGCGCGACCACACTGATGAGCCGAGGCCATATTCGGAGGCATTGGCCCAGTCGAGGGCTTGGCTGTTGTCATCGAAGGCGGTGATGCTGAGCACCGGGCCGAACACTTCCTTTTGCACGATTTCGGCCTCGATGGGGGCGGCAACCAGGGTGGGGGCGTGGAAAAACCCTTCGGCTTCGGGAGCGGTGCCCTGCATGACGTCGCAGCCCGCGGCCCGGGCGCGGTCGACGAAGCCGGCCACCCGCTCCTGCTGGCGGGCGCTGATGACGGGGCCGAACTCGACATCGTCGCGCTCAGGACGGCCATAGACCAGCGAGCCGACCATGGTTTCCAGCCTGTCGGTGAGCGGCTGGACCACGTCGCGATGTGCAAGGATGCGGCAGGCGGCGGTGCAGTCCTGCCCGGCATTGTAGAAACTGGCCTCGCGCAGCGTCTCCACTAGCTTGTCGAGATCGGCATCGGCGCAGACGATAACGGGGGCCTTGCCGCCCAGTTCGAGATGGGTGCGCTTGATCATCGGGCCGGCGGCAGCCTGCAACACGGCGCGGCCGGTGCGCACGTCGCCGGTCAGCGAGATCATGCGAACGAGGTCATGGCTGATCAGCGCCTGACCGACATCGGGGCCATTGCCGGTGACGACATTGACGACGCCGGGAGGAAGGATTTCGGCAAAGATTTGCGCCAGGGCGAGAAGGCTGAGCGGCGTCAGTTCGGAGGGCTTGATGACCACGGCATTGCCGGCCGCAATGGCGGGCGCGATCTTCCAGGCGGCCATGAGCAGGGGATAGTTCCAAGGGGCGATCTGGGCGATGACGCCGATGGGATCGCGGCGCACCAGGCTCGTGCGGCCTTGGGCTCGATAGTCTCCGGCCGCCGGTGCCGGCATGTTGCGCACCGCGGTGCCGAAATAGCGAAACACATCGGCGACATTGGCGAGTTCGCCCGCCCTGACGAAGCGCAAGGGCTTGCCGGCATTGCGCGATTCGATGGCGGCGAGCGTATCGGTGCGCGCCTCGATGGCCCCGGCGATGGCCAGGAGCGCGGCGCTGCGCTCGCGCGGGGTGCGTTTCGACCAGTCCTTATAGGCGCGGTGGGCGGCCTCGACCGCCTGATCGACCTGGCCCGCGCTGGCCGAGGCCACTTCTGCCAGCGGCTTGCCGAGGGCCGGCTCCCAGGCGGTTTCGACGGCACCCTGGCCAGCGACGAAGTCGCCATCGATGAAGAGGCGGGTTTCAAAACCGGTCATGCGGTCAGCTCCGATCCGGGGGCGGGCAGATAGTGGGCGCGGGCAGCTTCGCCCAGATAATGCCAGAAGGCCAGGTCGTGCGGGCGTCCCTCGGGGCGCCATTCGGGGTGCCATTGCACGGCAAAGACCGGGGCGGGTGTATGGGTGGCCGAAACGGCCTCGATGATGCCGTCAGCGCTGGTGGCATTGACCGTCAAACCCTTGGCGAGGCGGTCAATGGCCTGGAAGTGAACGCTGTTCACCTCGAGGTTTTCGCGCTCCGTGAAGCGCTGCAGCATGCTGCCGGCGACGACGCGGACCGGGTGAGCGAAGGCGAACATGTCCTCCAGGGCTACTCCTGGAGGCGCGTGATGAACGCCTCCTGAACCGGACGTCCGCAGGTCGCGCAAGGTGCCGCCCAAAGCGACGTTGATCTCCTGAAGGCCGCGACAGATGCCAAAGACAGGCTTGCCGGCGGTGATGGCGGCGTGGATGAGCGCCTGGCTCATATCGTCGCGGCCATCGTCCGTGGGCGCCTCACCCGGATGGGTGGCGCCGTAGTGGCGGGGCGCGATGTTGGAATTGCTGCCAGTGAGCATGAGCGCATCGAGCCGGGCGACGATATCGGCGGCGTGGGAGGTGGTCTGGTTGGAGGGCACGATCAGCGGGATGGCGCCGGCATGGCGCTCGACCGCTTCGAGATAGCGGTGCTTGACGGCCTGGGCCGGCTCGCCCTCGACCTCGCGGCCACAGGCGATGACCCCGATCACCGGCCGGTGCCCGGAAGGCTGCGAGGTTCGCTCACGCATTGTTTTCGCTCCCGCTTTCCGTTCGCTGCCGGGTCCTGCTAGGCTGAAGTCATGTCACACAAAAAAGGCGTCGCACAGGCATGAGTTCCGAAACGATCGCAAACGAGGACATTGTCTCCTGGCTTGCGGATAATCCGCAGATCGAGGTGTTGCACACCGCGGTGTGCGACCTCAATGGCATTTTGCGGGGCAAGCGCATCCCCATCGATCAGGCCCAGCGGGTGGCGGAGAACGGCATCCGCATGCCGCTTTCCATCGTGGGCGTGGATGTGTGGGGCGAGGATATCGTGGGCAACCACATGGTGTTCGCCAGCGGCGATACGGATGGCATCTGCAGCCCCACCGGTCGCGGCGCGCTGCCCATCAACTGGACCACGCGCCCCAGCGCCATGATCCCGCTCTGGCTGTTCCAGGATGCACAGACGCCGTTTCTGGGCGATCCGCGCCAGGCGCTGGCGCATGTGCTGCGGCGCTATGCCGAGCTGGGGCTCGAACCGGTGGTGGCCACCGAGCTCGAATTCTACCTGGTCGATCCCGACCCCGATTCGGCGCAGCCGCCGATCTCGCCCTATACCGGCAAGCGGCTGGATTCGGACGCGATCCTGTCGCTCGACGAGCTGGAGGATTTCGGCGAATTCTTCCGCGACGTCTATCTCCAATGCCAGCAGCAGAATGTGCCGGCCGACACGGCGGTGGCGGAAAACGGCATCGGGCAGTTCGAGATCAACCTGCTGCACACCAATGGGCTCAAGGCCGCGGACGATGCGGTGCTGTTCAAGCGCATCGTCAAGGGCGTGGCGCGCAAGCACAATCTCGTCGCCACCTTCATGGCCAAGCCCTATGGCGCCCGCTCCGGCAACGGCTTTCACGTGCATTTCAGCCTCAATGACCTGGCGGGCAACAATGTGTTCGATGATGGCACGGAGAGCGGTTCGGAAGTGATGCATCACGCCGTGGGCGGGCTGCTGGCGGGCATGGCCGAGACCACGCTGCTGTTCGCGCCGCATTTCAATTCCTACCGGCGGCTGCGGCCCGATACCCATGCCCCCAGCGCCGTGTCCTGGGGCTATGAAAACCGCACCACGGCGGTGCGCATTCCCGGCGGCAATCCCAAGGCGCGGCGCATCGAGCATCGCGTGGCCGGGGCCGATGCCAATCCCTATCTGGTGCTGGCCGGCATTCTGGGCGCCGCGCTGGTGGGCATTGAGGACCAGATCAAGCCGCCCAAGCCCTTCAAGGGCCGGGCCTATTCGGAACGCCTGCCCAAACTGCCGGCGGACTGGGCCTCGGCGGTCAACGCCTTCGAGGATGGCGACATGGTGCCGCGCATTTTCGACAATTCGCTGCAGTCGATGTTCGTTGCCTGCAAGCGCCAGGAGATCGCGGGCTTTGCCTCGCAGGTGACCGATCTCGAATTCTCGGCCTATCTGGAGGTGGTGTGATGGCCGAAACGCCCAGCGCCAGTTCGCCCTATCCGCCCAGCTATTATGCCGCCTCGCGCAACATCATCCGCACGCCCAGGACGCTGGCGGGCGAGGTCGCGGCCGATATCTGCGTGGTCGGGGCCGGCTATTCGGGCCTGTCTGCCGCCATCAGCCTGGCCGAGAACGGGTTCAAGGTGGTCGTGGTCGAAGGCGCGGAAGTGGGCTGGGGCGCCTCGGGCCGCAATGGCGGGCAGGTGGTCAACGGGCTCAATGCCAGCCTGGGGACAATCGAAAGGCGCTATGGGCAGCAGACGGCCAATTTCGTCGGCGGACTGCTGCAGGAGGGCGCCGGCATCATCTATGACCGGGTGGCGCGCTATGGCATCGAATGTGACCTCAAGCGCGGCAATATCTACGCAGCCTACACCCACAAGCACATGGCAGAGCTGGAGGCCAAGAAGGCGTTGTGGTCCCGGCACGGGATGAACGATCACGAATTGCTCGACCGCAGCCAGGTCCGCGAGCATATCGGTTCGGACGTCTATGCGGGCGGGATGATCGACCACTCGGGCGGGCACATGCACCCGCTCAACCTGGCGCTGGGCGAGGCGGCGGCGCTCGAAAGCCTGGGCGGGGTGATCTACGAGCATTCGCCGGTGACCCGGGTTGAACAGGATGCCAGTGGCGCAATTGTCCACACGGCAGGGGGCCGGGTGAAGGCAAAGACGGCGCTGGTCTGCGGCAATGCCTATCTCGGGCATGTCGTGCCGGAGCTGACGGCGCGGGTGATGCCGGTTTCGACCCAGATGATGGCCACCGAACCGCTGGGCGAGACACGGGCCAAGGCCCTCTTGCCCAGCGATATGTGCGTCGAGGATGTGCGCTACATCCTCGACTATTTCCGCCTTTCGGCCGATCACCGGCTGATCTTTGGCGGTGGCGTGGTCTATGGCGGCACCGATCCGGCCGATGTGGTCGCCAAGCTCAGGCCGAACCTGGACAAGGTGTTTCCGCAGCTCAGGGACGTGAAGATCGACTTTGCCTGGAGCGGCAATTTCGCCCTTTCCTTCTCGCGCGTCCCGCAACTGGGACGGCTGGGCAAAAACGTCTATTTCGCCCATGGCTATTCGGGCCACGGCGTGACCGGCTCGCATCTGTTCGGGCGCATTCTGGGCGAGGCGGTGCGCGGCGACATGAGCCGCTTCGACACCTTTGCCAGCCTGCCCTGGATCCCCTTCCCCGGCGGCCGGTTGTTCCGGGCGCAATATTCCACGCTCGGCTCGTGGTGGTATGCGCTCAAGGACCGGCTGGGGATTTAAGCGTCTCGAACAGCTCCCCAGTCAGCGTCACGTGTCACCCCACCCTCACTCCCTCCCCATCAAGAGCAATTCCCGTTCTGAATGACTCAGAACGGGAGTTCTATCTCTTTGTTTTGCCGCGCTTTCGAACCGCAAAAGTGGTGTCCACTTTTGCTGAAAGCGCTCTAGGGGAGAGATGCGCAGGGCCGCAGCTCTTGAGTTCGTCACCTCCCTCCCACTTGTGGGTGGGGGTTCGAGGCTCAACGCGAATACGATGTCGTGGCGGGTCCTGAACCCCCACCCCAACCCCTCCCCTCAAGGGGGAGGGGCTCGGACGTCGATGCCCAATGACAGCATTTTCGAAACCAGTTGACTCGCAGATTTAGTGTGCTACATCACTAGCACACTAGATAGGCAAAACACATGGATGACTTTCACGCCAGCCAGCCGATCTTCGTCCAGATCCGGCAAAGGCTGATCGAGATGATCCTGAAGCGACAGGTCGAAGAGGGCGATGCCCTGCCCTCGGTCCGGCAGATCGCCGCGGATCTTTCGGTCAATCCTTTGACGGTGACCAAGGCCTTCGAGGCGCTGGTCGATATCGGTGTGGTTGAAAAACGCAGGGGTTTGGGAATGTTCGTAACAACGGGAGCGCGCTCGGCCTTGCTGGCCCATGAACGCGACAAGTTTCTCAAGGAAGACTGGCCGCGCATTGCCGCCCAGATCAAGGCGCTGGACCTGGACCTCAAGGACCTGATCAGCACAGACATCAAGCCCGAGGGGCAAGCGAAATGACCGATCTTTCCGTTATCACCGACCCCATCGTCTCGGCCCGGGGCCTCAAGAAATCCTTCGGCCGCAAGCAGATCCTGCATGGGCTGGATTTCGACATTCCGGCCGGGCGCATCTATGGCCTGGTGGGCCATAATGGCGCAGGCAAGACCACCACGCTCAACGCCATGCTGGGCCTGACCAGCTATGAAGGCACCATCCGCGTCCTGGGCGAAGACCCCTTCGCCCGCCGCGCCAAGCTGATGGAGAACGTTGCCTTCATCTCCGACGTGGCCAGCCTGCCGCGCTTCCTGCGCGTCCGGGAGCTGTTTGCGCTGCTGAGCAATATCCATCCCAATTTCAGCCCCGACAAGGCGCGGCAATTCCTCGAGGGCACCGATATCCGCCCCGAGATGAAGATCCGCACACTCTCCAAGGGCATGATCGCGCAATTGCATCTCGCGGTCGTCATGGCGATCGATGCCAAGCTGCTGGTGCTGGATGAACCGACGCTCGGGCTCGACATCACCTATCGCAAGCGCTTCTACCGGCGGCTTTTGGAAGACTACATGACCGAGGAGCGGACGCTGATCATCACCACCCACCAGGTGGACGAGATCGAGTTCATGCTCTCCGACATCATGTTCATCCGCGATGGCGAGATGATCCTGCACATGCAGATGGAGACGGTGAGCGAGAAGTTCAGCCAGCTCGTGGTCGATGATCCCGCAGCGCATGAGCAGGCGCGGGCGCTGGGACCGGTCTATGAAGAAACCCGCTTCGGGCAGACCGTGCTGATCTTCGATGGCGCCGACCGTGCCGCGCTCGAACCGCTGGGTCGGGTCTCGACCCCGACCATTTCCGATCTCTTCGTGGCGCTGATGCAGCGACCCACGGCCAATCCGGAGACCGCCCGATGAAGGCCTTCTTCGCTCTTGTCCATCGCGAGTTCATCGAGCATCGCGGGGCCTTCCTGATCGCGCCGCTGGTGCTGGTGGGGGTGGTGTTCGCCCTGACCCTGCTGGCCTTCAGCGTCGACCGGCTCGATACCCGCTTTTCCGGCCAGATGCTGAGCGTTGTGCCCACCTGGGTCTTCGAGGCCGGCTTTGCGGGCCTGTCGGCGGCGTGGCTCGCCTATCTGGGCTTCGTGCTGTTCTTCTACTGCGCCGATGGCTTTGCCGCCGACAAGCGCAACAATGCGATGCTGTTCTGGAAATCCATGCCGGTGAGCGATTTCAGGATATTGCTGAGCAAGCTCGCCGCGGCCCTGACCATTCTGCCCGGCGCCATTCTGGCGGTGGCGCTGATCAGCATCCTTCTTATGTTCGGCGTGGCCTATGTGACCACCATGTTCTCCGGCCTGGGCAATGCCGGCCTGTTCGGCGCCATTGTCGGCGTCTATGGGCAAATGGCACTGGTGCTGGTGGTGGTGATGGTTTGCGGGCTGTTGTGGTACCTGCCCTATATGGCGCTGGTCGGCGCCATGGGCAGCGTGGTGGGACGCTGGGCGATCCCGCTGGCGCTGCTGCTGCCCACCGTGGTTTCGGCGCTCGAATGGGTGACCCTGGGCGGTCTGCATCCCTTTGCCACCCGCACCTGGGCCTATCTCGACTATCGCTCGCAACTGCCGGTTTCGACCGATCACCTGGACCGCGTCTTTGAAGGGCAGGAGCCGTTCAATGCGACGCTGTTCATCACCGATTTCCTGCAGAAGTTCGACTGGATGCAGGTGGGGATCGGTGCGGTCTTTGCGCTGGCGGTGATCTACATCGCCTCCGAATACCGGCGTCGTGCGCCGGCCAACTAAGAAACGTTTCCCATGCAAGACCTCCACCGCCGCGCCCCAAAAGGTGCGGCGGTTTTCTCTTTGGCCCGGCCATGCTAGATGCGCCACACCCAGAGCGCGCGAGACCCAATGACCCTGCCCCCCATCATCAGCTTCTGGCATGGTCCGCTCAGCTGGCTCGAAATGCTGTGCATCACCTCGTTCGTGCGGCGCGGGCACCGCGTGCTGGTCTATTCCTATGACGCCATGGAAGGCCTGCCCGATGGGGCCGAATGGCGGGACGCCGCCGAGGTGCTGCCCAAGGAAAGACTGGTGTTCTACAAGGGCAAGGGCACGCCCGGCGTGTTCTCGGACCATTTCCGCTATGCGGTGCTGCGCGCCGGGCTTGGCGTCTATGCCGATCTCGACATCTATTGCGTCAGGCCCATCGAGGGACCGCCGGATTACCTCTTCGCGTGGGAACGGCCCGGCTCGGTCAATGGGGCTGTGCTGCATATCCCGGCAGACGCGCCGCTGCTCGACGATCTCATCGCCATTTTCGAGAAGACCGAACGGCCATTGCTGGAACCCCATCTGCCGCCGCTGCGGCGCTTCGAGGTGGCGATCCGGCGCCTCGTGGGTGAGCGGGTGACGCCCGAGCATATGCAATATGGCGCCACCGGGCCGATGGCGCTGACCCATTATGTGGCGAAGCATGGGCTGACGGGCCTGGTGCGGCCCTCCGCCACCTTCTATCCCGTGCCCTATGAAGGCATTCCGGCACTGATGCAGGCCGGCTCCAGCCTCGAGGGTGCCATCGGGCCCGAAACGCTCGGCGTGCACCTGTGGCGCAGCCAGCTCACCGATCGTGGCCGCGCCGGCCTGCCGCTGCCCGAGGCGGGGAGCGCGCTGGCGTCGCTCTGCGCCGCCGAGGGGCTCGATCCGGCGCTGGTCGGCTAGCGCAATTCCCGCTCTGTTTGACTCAGAACGGGAGCTCTATCTCTTTGTTTTGCCGCGCTTTCGAACCGCAAAAGTGGTATTCACTTTTGCTGAAAGCGCTCTAGCGCGCCAGCCGCAGCTTCTTCAACCACCAGCGTTTCCAGCGATGGCGGGCGAAGCGGTAGAACAGCTCATTGGTCATGACGTGGCGATACCATCGAGCATAGGCCGTTGCATGCAGAATCCCGGCGCGGAGGGCCCATGGCTTGGTGGTCTTGGTGAAGTGCAAGATCGCGGGGTCGAGTGCCTCATGCGCTGCGTCGGCATCGATGGTGTTCCAGCGCCACGGCAGGGGCTGCCAGCGGCCGCGAAAGATCAGGTTCAGGAGGTCCTGGTCGAAATAGAGCCGCGACAGAACGCCCGAAGCGGCAAGGGCCGCAATCTCCGCCGCGATGTCGATGTCGCGCCAGTGCGCCAGGTCGATTACCAGCATGCCGGAGTTGAAATAGGGATCGGCACCATCGAAAATGTCCGCATTCTGCACCATGTCCCGGCGCAGGGCGATAAAGGGGGCGATGGAGTCGCGCACCGCGCCCAGGGGCTGGCCGCCGAGGTCGATGTCGTAAAGCTGTTCGATGGGCCAGCGCACCAGCATGTCGCAATCGAGATAGATGACGCGAGGGACGTCGGGCGGCAGCAGGTCGGCCAGCATCAGGCGGGCATAGACGACCTTGGGCCAACGACCATGCTGGGGGAGGCCGGCAACCAGGGTCTCGAATGCGGGCATGTCGGCCAGCGGATAGAAGCGCAGGCTGGCGCCGAATTCGGCGCCGATCCTCTCAAGATCGGCGCGGTGTTCGGCGCTGAGCGGCATGTGCAGCAGGTGGAAGACCAGATCGGCGCGCCGGTGTGTCGAGAGGCAGATCGAGCGCATCACCGTATAGGCGGGCGCCCAGAAATTGTCGTCGAAGGTCAGGGCAATGTGCAGCGCCATCGGGGTCCGGCTGGGTCGTGACGGCCCGCGGGCCAGTGCTCTCCGCTTTCCCATGCCATGGCGGCCAGCGTCAACCGCGGAAGCGGCAAAGACCGGCCTTGCCATCGGCGCAACCAGGGCGCGGCGGCGCATTTCGCTACTTGCGAATGATTTGCAATTGCATTACCTCTATCGGCACGAAACCGGAGATGCTCATGCGCCGCCGCCTGCTGACCGCCCTGATCCTTGCTACCCCCCTCGCCATTTCCCTTGCCCCCATAGTGCCCGCCATTGCCCAGGACCGGCTCAAGGCCGTCACCAGCTTCACCATTCTCGCCGATATGGCGGCCAATGTGGCCGGTGACGCGGCCGAGGTGGTCGCGATCACCAAGCCGGGCGCGGAAATCCACAATTACCAGCCGACGCCGGGCGACCTGGTTGCCGCGCAGGATGCCGACCTGATCCTGTGGAACGGACTGAACCTGGAGCAGTGGTTTGCCCAGTTCCTCGACAATCTCCCCGACGTGCCCAGCGTGGTGCTGAGCGAGGGCATCGAGCCGATGGGCATTGGCGAGGGGCCCTATGAGGGCAAGCCCAATCCGCATGCCTGGATGTCGCCATCCGATGCGCTGATCTATGTGGAGAATATTCGCGCCGCCTTTGTCGCGGCCGATCCGGCCAATGCCGACACCTACAATGCCAATGCCGCGGCCTATTCGGACCAGATTTCGGCCACGGTAGAGCCGATCCGCGCGGCCCTGGCGGCCATTCCGGAAGAAAAGCGCTGGCTGGTGACCTCGGAAGGGGCCTTCTCCTATCTGGCGCGCGATTTCGGGCTCAAGGAACTCTATCTCTGGCCGATCAATGCCGACCAGCAGGGCACACCCAAGCAGGTGCGGCAGGTGATCGACGCCGTGCGCGAACACGATATCCCGGTGATCTTTTCGGAAAGCACCATCTCGCCCAAGCCGGCCGAACAGGTGGCACGCGAAACTGGCATCCACTATGGCGGCGTGCTCTATGTGGACTCGCTGTCCGAGCCCGACGGCCCGGTCCCGACCTATCTCGATCTCTTGCGCGTCACCACCTCGACCATCGCAGCGGGCCTCACCCAATGACCGACACACAAGGCATCGCGATCAACGACATCACCGTTGCCTATCGCAATGGCACCACGGCGCTCAAGCATGCCAGTTTCACCGCGCCGCGCGGCTCGATCACGGCCCTGGTGGGCGTCAATGGTGCGGGCAAATCCACCATCTTCAAGGCCATCATGGGCTTCGTACCCCTGGCTGGCGGCAGTATCTCCATTCTGGGAGATTCCGGCCGGCAGGCACAGCGGCAGAACCGGATCGCCTATGTGCCGCAGTCTGAAGATGTGGACTGGAACTTTCCGGTGCTGGTGGAAGACGTGGTGATGATGGGCCGGTTCGGCCACATGAATTTCCTGCGCATGCCCCGCCCCGTGGACCGCGAAAAGGTCGCCGCGGCCCTGGCCCGCGTCGACATGACCGGCTTCGCCAAGCGGCAGATCGGCGAACTCTCGGGCGGGCAGAAGAAGCGCGTCTTCCTTGCCCGCGCGCTGGCGCAGGAGGGGGAAGTGATCCTGCTCGACGAGCCGTTTACCGGGGTGGACGTCAAGACCGAGGATGCCATCATCGCCCTGCTGCGCGCCCTGCGCGACGAGGGCAAGGTGATCCTGGTTTCCACCCACAATCTGGGCTCCGTCCCCGAATTCTGCGACCGCACGGTGCTGGTCAAGGGCACGGTGCTGGCCGCTGGCCCGACGGCCGAGGTGTTCACCCGCGACAAGCTCGAAGTGGCCTTTGGCGGCGTGCTGCGGCACTTCGTGCTCTCGGGCCCGGGCCTGCATGCCGATGACGATCCGCGCCACCTCTCGGTGCTCACCGACGATGAGCGACCCCTGGTCCTTTACGGTGAAAAGGGTCGCGAGGCCCATCAGCAGTCGAGCCAGGCCGATGATTGAGGTTCTGCTCGAGCCCTTTGGCTACAATTACATGGTCAATGCCATGTGGGTTTCGGCGCTGGTAGGGGGCGTCTGCGCCTTTCTCTCGGCCTATCTCATGCTCAAGGGCTGGTCGCTGATCGGCGATGCGCTGAGCCATTCGATCGTGCCCGGCGTGGCCGGCGCCTATATGCTGGGCCTGCCCTTTTCGATCGGCGCGTTCCTTTCGGGCGGGCTGGCGGCCGGGGCCATGCTGTTCCTGTCGCAGCGCACCAAATTGCGCGAGGACGCCGTCATCGGCCTGATCTTCACCAGCTTCTTCGGGCTGGGGCTGTTCATGGTGTCGGTCTCGCCCACCTCGGTGGATGTCCAGTCGATCGTCCTGGGCAATATCCTGGCCATCACGCCGGAGGACACGCTGCAACTGGTGCTGATCTCGGTGGTGACGCTGGCCGTGATGCTGGTGATCTGGAAGGATTTGATGGTCACCTTTTTCGACGAAAGCCATGCCCGGTCCATCGGCCTTCGCACCACCTGGCTCAAGGCCATCTTCTTCACCCTCCTCAGCGCCGCGACCGTGGCCGCCATGCAGACCGTCGGCGCCTTCCTCGTGATCGCCATGGTGGTCACCCCGGGTGCCACGGCCTATCTGCTGACCGACCGGTTCCCGCGCCTGATCGTCACTGCGATCGTGGTGGGGGTGCTCTCCTCGCTGCTGGGGGCATATCTGAGCTATTACCTCGATGGGGCAACGGGGGGCATCATCGTGGTGCTGCAGACCTTGGTGTTCCTTGCCGCCTTCATCTTCGCGCCAAAGCATGGCTGGCTGGCCGCCCGGCGGCGCGTGGCCAGGGAGACAGCGTGATGACCGACCTGATCGACCTGATGCTGTTGCCTTTCCAGTTCCCCTTCATGGTGCAGGCCATGGTGATCGGGGTGCTGGTGGCGGTGCCGACGGCGCTGCTCTCGTGCTTCCTGGTGCTCAAGGGCTGGTCGCTGATGGGCGATGCCATCTCCCATGCGGTGCTGCCAGGGGTGGTGCTGGCCTATCTCGCCGGACTGCCGCTGGGGCTCGGCGCCTTCATCGCCGGCATGGTCTGTGCTCTTTCGGTAGGCTTTCTCAAGGAGAACAGCCGCATCAAGGAAGACACGGTGATGGGCGTGGTGTTTGCGGGCCTGTTCGGTCTCGGCATCGTGCTCTACACCGCCATCACCACGGATGTGCATCTGGACCATATCCTGTTCGGCAACATGCTGGGCGTGGACCAGGGCGATATCCTTCTGGCCGTGGCGATCGGCCTGCTGGTGACGGGCGTGGTGGCGGCCAAGTGGCGCGACCTGATGCTGTTCATCTTCGACCCGCAGCAGGCCGGGGCCATCGGCCTGCCGGTGCGCTGGCTGCATTACGGCCTGCTGGCCATGATCTCGCTGACCATTGTGGGCGCCCTGCAGGCGGTCGGCATCGTGCTGGTCATCGCCCTGCTCATCGCCCCGGGGGCCATCGCCTTCCTGATCACAAGGCGCTTCGGCATCATGCTGATCGTGGCCATGGCCGTGTCGGTGAGTTGCAGCCTCATCGGGGTCTATGTCAGCTTCTTCCTCGACAGCGCCCCGGCCCCGACCATAGTGCTGCTGATGAGCGCGAGCTTCGTGGTGACCTTCATCGCGACGCAACGCAGAAGCGTGGCGGTGGTCTAGCGCCCTACATTCGCTTCGAACACCTTCTCCCCTTGCGGGGAGAGGGTGGATCGGGTGAGAGGCCGGCGCCGCATCTTATCCCCGCATCGCCATAGCGCCCCACACTAGGCTCGAGTTCACCCTGGAGCCTTCTCATGGACGACACAGCCCGCCTTTCCCTGCCCTTCATCATGGCCGGACAGGCCCTCAAGCACATCACCCATAATGACGCCCTCAACCGGCTCGACGCCCTGGTGCAGCCGGTGGTCGAGTCCATGGCGATCGGCACCCCGCCCGCGACGCCCTTGCCGGGCGAAGCCTGGATCGTGCCCGCGGGCGCCGGCGGGGCCTGGGCCGGGCATGGCGACGAAATTGCCGCCTGGCAGGATGGCGCCTGGACATTTTTCGATCCCGCGGAGGGCTGGCAGGTCTTCGACCGCGCCAGCGACACGCTGCAGGTGTTTTCAGGCAGCGCCTGGGTGGCGGTGGCCGCCATTGGTTCGGGCCTGCCGCAACTGGGGATCAATGCCAGCGCCGATGGCACCAACCGACTGGCAGTGGCTGCGGCGGCCACCCTCCTGTCCCATGACGGGGCCGGCCACCAGCTCAAGATCAACAAGGCGGCAGCGGGCGACACGGCGAGCCTGCTGTTCCAGTCCAACTGGTCGGGACGGGCGGAAATGGGTCTGATGGGCGATGACAATTGGCGCATCAAGGTGAGCGCCGACGGGTCGGCCTGGACCGATGCGGTGACGCTCGACGCGGCGGGATCGACCATCACTGTCGCCGGGGCATTGCGCCCCGCAACCGACAATGCGCGGGCGCTGGGCGCCAGCGGCGCGCGCTGGTCGGAAGTGTGGTCGGCCACCGGCACGATCCAGACCTCGGATGCGCGGGACAAGACCGGTATTGCGCCCAGCGATCTGGGGCTCGATTTCATCCGGCTGCTGCAACCGGTGCGGTTTTCCTGGGTGGCCGGGGATGGGCGCAGGCATTACGGACTGATCGCCCAGGACGTGGCCAAGGCCGTCCGCGGGGTCGGAGCCGATTTCGGCGGGCATGTCCTGTCGGATCCCGCCGATCCCGAAAGCCGCCAGGCGCTACGCTATGACCAGTTCGTCGCGCCACTGATTGCGGCGGTGCAGGAACTGGCCGCGCGGGTGGAGGCGCTGGAGGGACGGTGAGGGCGGGGTGATCGCAATTGCCCTATTCGTCATAGCCGGAAGTCTCGACCGGCGTGACCGGGGTCGGGTGCCCCCTGGGGCTGGGCTTGGCCCCCAGATCGGACAATCTGGCCTGGAGGGCGGTCATCAGTTCGAGCTTGTCGGCGTCGGGCAGCTCGTGCAGGCGCTGGCTGAGGCGGATGGTGAAATCGGAGAAGACATTGTGCCAGTCGGACGGCAATTGCCGGAGATCGACGCGGCGGGCCGGCGGCGCCTTGGCGGCGGCAACACCGGAGACGGTGAGTTCGAAATAGTCATCGAGCTGGGGCATGATCACCTGATCGCCGCCCAGCTTCCCGGTCTGGAGCAGGGCCTCGCGCAAGGCATGGCGTTCCTCGTCCTCGCCATGGGTCAGGAACAGCGCCCCATGGGCCGGCAGGCGATGGGCAATCCAGTCCATGAGTTCGGAATGATCGGCATGGGCCGAATAATTGCCCAGGGAACGGATGGTGGCGCGGACCGGCACCAGAGTGCCATGGATGCGCACTTCCCGGGCGCCTGACAGGATGATCTGACCCAGCGTACCGGGCGCCTGATAGCCCACGAACAGCACGGTGGCATTGGCGCGGATGAGGTTGTTGCGCAAATGGTGCTTGATGCGACCGGCATCGGCCATGCCGGAGGCCGACATGATGATGGCGCCGCCCTTGACCTGGTTGAGCGCCTTGGAGTCCTCGACCGCCTCGATGATGCGGAAGCGCTCGTCGTTGAACAGCTCGTCGGCGGTCAGTTCGGTGTCCTCGAACATCTTTGCATATTTGCGATAGACGCCGGTGACCTTGCTGGCGAGGGGAGAGTCCAGCACCACCAGCCTGGGGTCGATCTCGCCCGATTTGATCAAGACGCCGATATCGTGCAGCAATTCCTGGCTGCGCTCGACGGCAAAGGTCGGGATGATGAGATTGCCGCCCCGATGCATGGCGTCCTGGATTTCGGTGCGCAGGGCCTCGCGACGGGTTTCGAGCGTATAGGGCGGCCGCTCGCGACCGCCATAGGTGCTTTCGGAGAGGATATAGTCGAAGCCGGAGGGACCCTCGGGTTCCTTGTAGAACACCTTTTCGTCCGGGCCGATATCGCCCGAGAACATCAACCGCACCGGCTTGCCATTGCTGTCCTTGACCTCCACCTCGATGGAGGCCGAGCCGATGATGTGACCGGCATTCCAGTAGCGGGCGCGGACCCCGGGGCCCGGCTCGATCCACTCCTCGTAGTTGCAGGTCCTGCGGTGTTCGAGCGCCTCCTCGGCATCGGCCATGGTGTAGAGCGGCTTGACCGGCTCGTCGCCGCGCCGGCTGCGCTTGCGGGTCTCGCGCTCGGCCTCGCTTTCCTGGATGCCGGCCCCGTCGGGCAACATGTATTCGAGCAGGCCGGCCGTGGGCGCCGTCATCCACATGGGGCCGCGCCAGCCCTGGGCATAGAGCTTGGGCGTCAGCCCGACATGGTCGATATGGGCGTGGGTCAGCAGCAGAAAATCGATGGATTTGGGATCGAATGGGGTCGGTTTGAGGTTGAGTTCGCGCACCGACTTGTTGCCCTGGAACAGCCCGCAATCGACCAGGAACTGACCGCCGGGATGGACCACGCGGTAGCAGGACCCGGTCACGGTGCCCGCCGCGCCGTGGAAATGCAGGGTGACGGTCATGGCAGGCTCCTCGATTTTTCGCTTTGGCATGTCGAGGTTAGCCCTACACGCTCGTCAAAGTCGAGGCAGGCACAGAAGACGATGCGCCATGGTGGCGTCGTGGTGCCCAGCAAGAGGAGAAGCAGATGCCCTATATCGATGGAATGGTGACCGCGGTGCCCAGGGCCAACCGCCAGGCCTATATCGAGCATGCCAGCAAGGCGGCCGACCTGCTCAGGCAATGGGGCGCCACGCGGGTGGTCGAAAACTGGGGCGACGACGTGCCCAAGGGCGAGAACAATGACTTCTATGGCGCTGTCCAGGCCAAGCCGGACGAAGTCGTGGTGTTCTCCTGGATCGAATATCCCGACAAGGCGACCCGCGACGCGGCCATGCAGAAGATGATGTCGCCCGAGGCCATGAAGCAATTCGGGGAGATGCCCTTCGATGGCAAGCGAATGATCTTCGGGGGCTTCGAGACGCTGTTTGCGCGGTGATCGCTCTTCACGCCCGATCCTCTACCCTCCCCCGCCAACGGGGAGGAGTGGGCGGGTGCCCGGGCGCCCTATCGCGGTGCGCGCTTGGCCAGGATGCGCTGCAGGGTGCGGCGGTGCATGTTGAGGCGGCGCGCGGTTTCCGAGACATTGCGGTCGCATAGCTCATAGACGCGCTGGATATGCTCCCAGCGCACCCGGTCGGCCGACATGGGGTTTTCCGGCGGCTCGGGCTTGTCCTCGCCGGTGGCGAGCAGGGCGTTGATGACATCGTCGGCATCGGCGGGCTTGGAAAGATAGTCCATGGCCCCCAGCTTCACCGCCGTCACGGCCGTGGCGATATTGCCATAGCCGGTGAGCACCACGGCGCGCGCGTCCGGGCGCTTCTGGTGCAGGGCCGAAACGACATCGAGGCCATTGCCGTCTTCGAGCCGGAGATCGACGACCGCGTAAGCGGGCGGGCGCTCGGTCACCGCGGCCAGGCCTGCCGATACCGTGCCGGCAATGCGCACCTCAAAGCCCCGCCGCGCCATGGCGCGTTCGAGGCGGCTCAGAAAGGCCGCGTCATCATCGACGAGCAGAAGGCTCGGATCAGCAGCCAAAAGATCTTCAATCGTGTCCATGGCTTTTCCAATATTCTTTTGCTTGCCTTACGTCAAAACCATCCGATCCGATCACTCGAGCGCGCTGCGCGGCCAGGTGATCCGCACGCGCGCATGCCCGGTCGGCTCGGCATTGTCGAAGGTCAGGCGGGCGCCGGTTCGTTCCAGCAGGGTCTTGGCGATGAAAATGCCCAGGCCCAGCCCGCCGGGCTGGTGGGCGTCGCTGCCGGCGGGATCCCGCGGACGGCTGGTGAGATAGGGCTCGCCCAGCCGCGCGATCAGTTCGGGGGCAAAGCCCTTGCCGTCGTCCATGATGGACACGGTGATGGAATGCTGGTCCCAGGCGCTTTCGATGCGCACGGTCTGCACGGCGAAATCGGTGGCGTTCTCGATGAGATTGCCCAGGCCATAGAGAAGGCCGACGCTGCGCGGAAAGACCGGCGGTGGGCCGGCGGTATGGGCCGCGTCGAAAAGAATGACCTTGCCGCGCCCCTCATGGGGGCGGGCGACCTCGTCGAGAATATCGGTCAGCGGGGCCTCGGCAAACAGGTCCGCCGGTTCACTGCCCAGATTGCGCAGCTTGGCCAGGATCGCCCGGCAGCGCGCCGCCTGCTCGATGATCAGCTCCACATCCTCGGCCAGCTGGCCGTTCTTGTCGACTTCGGCGCGCATTTCCTTGGCGGCCAGGGCGATGGTGGACAGCGGCGTGCCCAGCTCGTGGGCGGCGGCGGCGGCCAGCCCATCGAGCGCCGAGAGCTGTTCACGGCGCGACAGCGCCAGCTCGGTGGCGGCCAGGGCGTCGGCGATCTGGCGGGCATCATGGGCGACGCGATTGGTATAGGCGGAGATGAACACCACACCGCAGATGATCGAAACCCAGATGCCGATGACATAGATGCGGTTGAAGACGATGTGCTGCCCCGGCTCCCAGGGCAAGGGCAGGTGCATGACGGCCAGCAGCGAAGCGATGGTGGCCGCGAGCAGCGCCACGAGAAAGGCCTGGCGCTGCGGCAGCGAGGTGGCGGAGACCGAGACCGGGGCGAGCAGCAGCAGCGAGAACGGGTTTTCCAGTCCGCCGGTCAGGGCGAGCAACCCGCCGAGCTGGCATAGATCGAAGGCCAGTTGCAGGGCGGCAATGCGGGCCGAGAGCCGGAAATGCGGGCCGTAGCGCAGCACCAGGCCGATATTGAGGGCTGCCGAGAAGATGATGAGCACCAGGCATTCGAGCAGCGGCAGCGGGAAGCCCAGACCCCAGCTGACGAAGAAGACCCCGATGGCCTGCCCGATGATGGCCAGCCAGCGCAGCAGCACCAGGGTCTGCAGACGCAGGGGACGCCAGCTCGATGGCAGGGGCAGTGCGGGTGCAGTCTGGTCGGTCATGCCGGCCCCTTTGAGGTGGTCAATTGTGGCGCATAGGAAGGGATAAAGCCGATTTCAAGCATAAAAAATCGACAGGCACATGCTTGATCCCGCCCCCATGCGGGCCATTTGAGTCTCATCGTGACTGGGAGACGACCGATATGAACACTGCAATCATCAAACCGCAATGGTCCCCGCTGACCATCGCCCTCATGGTCCTTGGCTTCGTGATCTTCTGGCCGCTCGGCCTGGCCATGCTCGCCTATATCATCTGGGGTGAGAAATTCGGCGGTTCTGCCGAAAAGGCCCAACATTACTGGAACAAGGGGTGTGGCTATATGCGCAACAACCACAAGCATCACGGCTTCGGCCGCCATGACTTCACCTCGTCCGGCAATGCCGCCTTCGACGAATATCGCAGCGAGCAGCTCAAGCGCCTCGAGGAAGAGCGCGCCCGGCTCGATGCCGAGATCGACGCGTTCCACGAATACATGGCCAATCTGCGCAAGGCCAAGGACCGCGAGGAATTCGACCGCTTCATGAGCGAGCATCGCGGCAATCGCCAGGGTTTTGGCGACCGCCCGAACCCCGACCAGAACAATTGGGGGGATAACAATAGCGGTCAGTGACCGCAGCCCTCTCCGACCTTCCCTGCCTCCAACGGCAAACTGGCGCTCCGCAAGGGGCGCCTTTTTCATGGGCGCCCCGTCCGGCACGGGTTAGACTCCAGCCAAGCGATTCCCACCGGCAGCCCATGTTCTCCTTCCTGCGCCAGCGCTCCACACCGCCACAATCCACCCAGATCGATCTGGACGGGGTGCGTGTTGCCGTGGCGGTGAAGGTGTCCAAACGCGCGCGCAGCTTTCGGCTGTCGCTGCCGGCGTCGGGACCCTTGCTGACGCTGCCGGAGACGGCGCGCTGGAGCGATGCAGAGGCCTTTCTCCATCGTCACCGCCACTGGCTGGCGGCGCGACTGCCCCGCGCCTCGCAGGCGCGGCGGCTCGAAGCCGGGGCAAGCGTTCCGCTGCGCGGCCAGCCACATCTGGTGGTGCCGACCGGCAGGCTGCGCGGCCGGGTGGAGATCGACGAGACGGACGCGGGACGGGTGTTGCTGGTACCGGGCGAGCCGGCGCACCAGCCGCGACGACTCTACGACTGGCTGAAGTCGGAGGCGCTGGCGGATCTGGAAGAGCAGAGTGAACTGCATGCAAGAAGGCTCGGCGTCGCGGTGAAGGCTATCACGCTACGCAGCCAATCGAGCCGCTGGGGGTCCTGCTCGTCGAGCGGCAATATCAACTACAATTGGCGGCTGATCCTGGCGCCGCCGCATGTGCTGGACTATGTGGCGGCCCATGAGGTGGCGCATCTGGTCGAGATGAACCATTCGGCCGCGTTCTGGGCGACGGTCGAGCGCACCCTGCCCGACATGGCGCGCGGCAAGGCGTGGCTAAAAGCACACGGTCGCGACCTGATGGCGTGGCAGGCGCCCGGCTCGGCGCCATAGCGCCGGGATTGCCGCGATGCTGCCGCATTCGGCCTTCTATCAGAACGGCATGCATCGCCTGATTGCCGCCATCGCGATTCTGTTTGCCTTCGCCGCCCTGACGGGCGCGACGGTGGCGCATGCCCATCGCTATGTGTCGACGCCGATCGTGGTGCTCAACCATGTCGATGCGCAGAACCAGCCCATCCCGGTCTATGTGCAGATCCAGCGCGGCCAGATCGATCTGGGCGGCGGTATTGTGATGCCATGCGGCTCGCATCCTGCGATCATTGGCGAGGCCAGCCTGCCCTGCGCCTCTCCGCGATGTTGCGAAGACCGGCACCCGCCGATCGACCATAAGGTGAGCGGCTGGCACGGCCCGTTGCCGCTGCGTCCGCCCATCACGGCCTGAGCGCTTTCCCGAACCCCAGTTTCACGCTCAGGGCCCGCATGGGCCAAGGATATCATCATGTCTATCGCATTCGACGCGACGCTGTCGCGCCGCACCCTCCTGTCTGGTCTTGCCAGTGTGGGCGCCCTCGCCCTTGCCGGTTGTTCGACCACTGGCGCCACCCGCACCGCTTCGGTAACCGAGCCGGTCCGCCCCTCCATTCCAGCCGAGGTGCTGGCCAAATATGCAGCGCGTCCGGAGGAGGCCTATCCCGTGCCGGCCGCCGATATTTCGCACCTCAATCCGGCGTACTGGCGGCAGGAGGTGGACAATGTCACCGGCGAGCCCGCCGGGCGGGTCGTGGTCGATACGGCCAATTTCTTCCTTTACTGGACCATGCCCGATGGCCGGGCCATGCGCTATGGCGTGGGCCTGGGGCGGGCCGGCTTCGAATGGAGCGGCGAGGGCCATATCGCCTATAAGCGCAAATGGCCGGTCTGGACCCCGCCGGCCGAAATGATCGCGCGGCAACCGGAGCTGGAAATGTACCGGCATGGGCAGCCGCCCGGCCTGCTCAACGCCCTGGGCGCCCGCGCGCTCTATATCCACCAAGGCAATCGTGACACGCTCTACCGCCTGCATGGCACGATGGACGTTGCCTCCATCGGCAAGGCCGTTTCCTCGGGCTGCGTGCGCCTGTTGTTCCAGGACATCATCGACCTTTACGAGCGCGTGCCCAATGGGGCGCCCATCGTGGTGGTGTAAGGCACCGGCAAAGAAAAAAGCCCCGGGATTGCTCCCGGGGCTTTTTGTTTCTGAGGCTCGCGGCGTCAGTTGCCGAAGATCAGGTCCATCAGCGTGCGCTGCGAGCGCTCTTCCTGATAGACGGGCTGTTGCTGCTGGACCTGGCCGGGCGGGACGATCTGCCCTGGCTGCACGACCTGCTGCTGGCTGGTGGGAGCACTGGGCACCCAGACCTGCTGGCCGGTGGCCGGATCGACGACCAGGGTCATGGGCAGGCCGGTTTCCGGATCAATGGGCGCCTGGCCAAAGCCATTGGCCTGCGTCTTCTGTTGCAGCGGGAAACCGGTCACCGGATCAATGGCCTGGCCATTGGCGTCGTATTGGACGATCTGGCCCTGCTCGATGGGCAGGCCGGTCGCCGGATCGACCTGCTGGATCGGCTGACCGGTGGCCGGGTCGATGCCGCCGCTGACGGGCAGGCCCGTGGCCGGATCGACCATGGTGCCGGTCTGGATCGGTGGATTGGCCGTCTGGGCGCCAATGGGGGCCAGGCCCTCGATCGGGGCGCCGGTTGTTGGATCAATGGCGATGATCTGGCCCGTGGCGGGGTCGGTGGTGGTCTGCACCGGCTCGCCGGTGCCGCCATTGACATATTGCACCATGGCCTGGCCGGTCGCCGGATCGATCATGGGCATGCCGGTATTGGGGTCGATCAGCTGCTGGGCAACGAGCTGGCCGGCATAGGACCCACCGGGAATGGGGGCGGGCGAGCGGCCTTCATGGGCCTTGGTCATGAACTCGGACCAGATGGTGGCCGGCACATTGCCGCCGGACAGCGTGGTCT
This sequence comes from Devosia salina, assembly GCF_019504385.1. Lineage (NCBI taxonomy): Bacteria > Pseudomonadati > Pseudomonadota > Alphaproteobacteria > Hyphomicrobiales > Devosiaceae > Devosia > Devosia salina. The sequence goes on along the minus strand of NZ_CP080590.1, from coordinate 11,721 downwards.
TGGTGTCGTTGTCATTGCCCAGCCAGACGCCGGTGACCATGGCCGAAGTATAGCCCACGAACAGGGCATCGCGGGCATGCTGGCTGGTGCCGGTCTTGCCGCCGAAATCCCAGCCGCCCAGATTGGCGCCACGCCCCGTGCCCACCTCGACGGCGGTCTTGAGCATGTCGTTCATCTCGGCCAGCACATTGGGGTCAATGACCCGACCCGGTCCGGCATTGGAGGCCTCATAGAGCACATTGCCCTCGACATCGGTGATCTTGGTGATGACGTTGGGGATGACGCCATTGCCGCCATTGGCAAAGGGCGCATAGGCGCTGGTCAGTTCGAGCAGGTTCACTTCCTGGGTGCCCAGAGCAATGGAGGGCACCGGGGTGAGATTGGAGGAAATGCCCATGCGCATGGCCACTTCGATGACCTTTTCGGGGGTCACGTCGATGGCAAGGCGCGCCGCGATTGTATTGAGCGAATAGGCCAGGCCCTGACGCAGGGTGACGGTGCCGGCATATTTGCCCGAGGCATTGCGCGGGCTCCAGCCATTGTAGTCGAACTGGGCGTCCTCGGCCAAAGTCTCGGGCGTATAGCCCTTTTCCATGGCCGCGAGATAGACGAAGGGCTTGAAGGTGGACCCCGGCTGACGCTTGGCGGTCACCGCGCGGTTATACTGGCTCTGCTGATAGTCGACGCCGCCCACCATGGCGCGGACCGACCCATCGACATCCATGGCCACCAGGGCGCCCTGGGTGAAGCCGCGCTTGGAGCCCTCGGCCGCCACCTGTTCCTTGACGATGAACTCGGCGTCCTTCTGCATCTTGTAGTCGATGGTGGTCTGCACCACGACGTCGCTTTCGATCTCGCCGATATAGGCGGTCATCAGGCTCTCGACCCAGTCGGCAACATAGGATTCGGACCCGGCCACGACGGTCCGCACCGTCTGGTTGGGGTCGATCTTGGCGGCATTGGCCTCTTCCTGGGTGATGTAGCCCTCGCGCGCCATCAGGTTGAGCACGATCTGCTGGCGTTCCTTGGCCTTTTCCGGATTGGTCTTGGGATTATAGGCGGAGGGGGCGGGCAGGATGCCCACCAGCATGGCCGCCTGGCCGAGCGACAGATTGCGCGCAGAAACGCCGAAATAGGTCTGGGCGGCGGCCTCAATGCCGGTCGCCCCGGCGCCGAAATAGACGCGGTTCATATAGAGTTCGAGGATTTCTTCCTTGGTGTAGTTCTGCTCGAGCCAGATGGCGAGGATCGCTTCCTGGACCTTGCGCCCCAGGGTCTGGTCGGGGGTGAGGAAGAGGTTCTTGGCAACCTGCTGGGTCAGCGTGGAGGCGCCGCGGGTGACGCCGCGCGCCTCGATCATCTCGATGGCCACGGACATCAGGCCGATCGGATCGACGCCGAAATGGCTCATGAAGCGGCGGTCTTCCGAGGCGATGAAGGCGGCCGGCACATAATGCGGCAATTCGCGGAACGTCACCGCCTCGCCGCCGGTCTGGCCGCGATTGGAGATCAGGCTGCCATCGGCGGCCAGGATGCGGATATTGGGCGGGCGTTCGGGAACCGCCCAGGTATCGGCGGAGGGCAGCTGGGCGCCGTAATAGACGATGATGCCGATGACGGCCAGGCCGCCCCAGAGGCAGGCCACGAAGCCCCACCAGAGCAGGCCCATGAGAAGACCGCCCGAGCGCTTTTTCCTGCGGCTACGCGCCGGTTCGGCCTTGCCTTTGCGGGGTGGCTTCCTGGGCGATTTCGGCGGCTTGCCGCCGCCCGCGCCACCGCCGGGCCGCTCCTGGTCGACCGAGAAGGCCATGGACTGGCCCATGCTCGGCTCGACGCGCTGCCCCTTGGCCGCAGGACGGGCCTGGGGCTTGTTCCGGCGTCCATCGGGGGCGCCCACGCGGTCATCGGCCGATATGCGAAAATCCATCAGGCAAACCTAGACAAGAAAAGGATCATGCTGCTTCTACCCTGTTCGTTCCACAAGGGAAACAAATGGTAAGCGAGAGGTTAAAGTCGGCATGTCAGCCAAACGCCCTCATGCATCCGCGCAGCGCATGAAGACGCTTCTCCGCGCGAAATGTGGCCGGTTTAAGGGACAGCCTGCTTCTTTCGTGCCATTGTGGCCGGACGACCACAGGTGTCTGCGGCCAAGATGAGAAAGGCTGATCCTGCTCCCATGCGCCTGCGCGCGACCCTGGCCATCGTGCTGGCCAGCTTCGGCTTTTCCACTGCCGTCCGGGCCGATCCCGTCGATACCGCCTTCAGCGATGCGATTGCCCTGTTCGAGCGCGCCGCCCCGGCCCTGGGCACAATGCCCTTTGGCGTGGACCTCGTGGCTTTCCGCGATGCGCTGAGCCTGGGCCGGTTCCATTCGACCCATTGGGGCGGGACGATGCTGCTCGACCTGCGCGTGGAGACCAAGGTCGAGGGCGGCTGCCGGGACTATGCCGCCTTTGTGCGCCTGCCACCGCGACAGGGGCGCGTTACCCTCGTCATCTGCCCGGAATTTTCGACCGCAGGCACGCCCGAATTGCGCCGGCTCACGATCATCCATGAAATGGTGCATGTGGTGGCGGGCGCCGACGAATGCCGCGCCATGGCCTTCGCGGCCGCCGTCGAGACCGCCGCGCTGGGCCGCTTCACCCCGGTCGACCGCTATTGGCAGACCAAGGGGTGCGCGGGATCGGGGTTCGGTTTGCCGCAGAGCAATTCCCGTTCTGACTGACTCAGAACGGGAGCTCTATCTCTTTGTTTTGTCACGCTTTCGAACCGCAAAAGTGGTGTCCACTTTTGCTGAAAGCGCTCCAGGGTCAGCGCCAGCCGAGACCCGGCGCGACATGTTTGAGGATGCTCTCGATGACATGGGCGTTGTAGGCAACGCCGAGCTGGTTGGGGACAGTGAGCAGCAGCGTATCGGCCTCGGCAATGGCCTCGTCCTGGCGCAGCTCCTCGATCAGCCTGTCCGGCTCGCCGGTATAGCCGCGCCCGAAAACGGCGCGCTTTTCGGGCTCGATATAGCCGAACTGGTCTTCTTCCGGGCGCCCGGTGCCGAAATACATGCGGTCCATGTCATTGACGAGGGCGAAGATGGAGCGGCTGACCGAAATGCGTGGCGTGCGCGTATGACCGGCTTCCTTCCAGGCGGCGCGATAGGCGCGGATCTGCTCGGCCTGCTGGATGTGGAAGGGCTTTCCCGACTCGTCGAATTTCAGCGTCGAAGACTGGAGGTTCATCCCCATCCTGGCGGCCCAGACGGCGGTGGCGTCGCTGGCCGCGCCCCACCAGATGCGCTCAAGCAGCCCTTCGGAAAAAGGTTCGAGCCGCAGCATGCCGGGCGGGTTGGGGAACATGGGCCGCGGATTGGGCTGGGCAAAGCCCTGGCCCGTCAGGGCCTTCAAAAAGATCTCGGCATTGAGCCGGGCCATATCGGCATCGCTCTGGCCCTCGGCCGGCTCATAGCCGAAATAGCGCCAGCCATCCACGACCTGTTCTGGGGAGCCGCGGGAAATGCCCAATTGCAGGCGCCCTTGGGAAATCAGGTCGGCCGCCCCGGCATCCTCGGCCATGTAGAGCGGGTTTTCGTAGCGCATGTCGATGACGGCGGTGCCGATCTCGATCTTTTTCGTCCGGGCACCCACGGCCGCCAGCAGCGGAAAGGGCGAGGCCAATTGCCGGGCAAAGTGGTGGACGCGGAAATAGGCGCCATCGGCCCCCAGTTCCTCGGCCGCCACCGCCAGGTCGATCGATTGCAGCAAGGCATCGCCCGCCGTGCGGGTGCCCGAATTGGGCGACGGGCTCCAATGGCCGAAGGAGAGAAAGCCGATCTTTTTCATGGGAGCCCCGCTTTGTTTCGTCACAAGCTATGTGGTTTGCCGCGCACGAAAAAGCCAGCCCGGTGGAACGGACTGGCCTGATTGGGTGAACGATGGCGGGTGTTTGAGGCTGCTCTTGGGTGGGCGACCCCCGTCAATCGGCGAGGCTACTCTGCTGCCTGATAATACTCCGCCGAGGGACGGATAACCGCGACAACGGCATCTGCAGCGTGCTGCCGGAAATCCAGGTCCTGCCGCAAAGCCTCAAGTGTGCGCGGGCGCGGCTGTTCGCCCGGCCAGTCCTCGAAGGCAAAAGCCAGAACCGCCGCGGCTTCCGAAATGGCCTCGTCCATCGTGTCCGCAACCGCGACGATGCCCGGCACATCCGGAAATGACACGCCATAGCCTGACTCGGGATCCTTATGGATCAGGGCAATATAGTGGACGTCACGCATCGCTGCTCCACCCCGCCTGCCGATAGATCGATCGCACGGTCCCGGCGGGAATATCCTTGCGCGGATGCGGCAGGATCACCGTCCTGCCATCGGCATGTCTATATTTATGGTGCGAACCACGCGTGGAAACAAGCGTAAAGCCATCAGCCATAAGGCGGCGGACGATCTCACGGCTGTCGCGCAGATATCCGCCACCCAACTGGAAACTCCTACACGTCCAGATTGCTCACATTGAGCGCGTTGTCTTGAATAAAATCGCGGCGCGGTTCGACGAGGTCGCCCATCAAAGCGGTGAAGATCTGGTCGGCTTCGTCGGTCTGGTCGATCTCGACGCGCAGCAGGGTGCGGGCATTGGGGTCAAGCGTGGTTTCCCAGAGCTGCTCGGCGTTCATTTCACCCAGACCCTTGTAGCGCTGCAGCGACACGCCCTTGCGGCCGGCATCGGTGACGGCCTTGAACAGGCTCGCCGGGCCGTAAATGTTCATCGTCTCGCCCTTGCGGGTGAGCGTCGGCACGCCGCCGAACAGTTCGTCGAGCCGGCCGGCCAGCTGGCGGAGCTTGCGTGCATCGGCGCTCTGCAACAGGGCCCGGTCGATATAGTGGGTCTCGGTCACGCCGCGCACGGTGCGCGAGAAGGCCAGTGCCTCCTCATCGGTGACTTCGCCGTGCCAGCCGCGCTCCAGCTCGTCGGAGATGCGGTCGAGCCGATTGGCAACGCGCAGAAGCGTTTCCGCGCTCCTGTCAGGATCGGACATGCCATCTGGATCGAGCCCGCCGACAATGGCGGCCTGTTCGACCAGGTTGCGGTTGTAGCGGGTGTTGAGATTGTTGATGGCTTTGACGATATCGCGCGACTGCTGCAGGATGGCCAAAAGATCGGCGCCGGCATGCTCGGACCCGTCCCGGGTCCTGAACACGGCGTCTTCCAGCCCCCCTTCAAGCAGATAGTCCTCGAGCGCCACCTCATCCTTGAGATAGAGCTCGGAGCGGCCGCGCGTGGCTTTGTAGAGTGGCGGCTGGGCAATGTAGATATGCCCGCGCTCGATGAGTTCGCGCGTCTGGCGGTAGAAGAAGGTCAGCAGCAGCGTGCGGATATGGGCGCCGTCCACGTCGGCGTCGGTCATGATGATGATCTTGTGGTAGCGCAGCTTGTCCGGGTTGAACTCTTCCCGGCCAATGCCCGTACCGAGCGCGGTGATCAGCGTGCCGACCTGGTCGGACGAGATCATGCGATCAAAGCGGGCGCGCTCGACGTTCAGGATCTTGCCGCGGAGCGGCAGGACGGCCTGGTTGGAGCGGTCGCGCCCCTGCTTGGCGGAGCCACCGGCCGAGTCACCCTCGACGATGAAGATTTCGCTCTTGGCGGGGTCACGTTCCTGGCAGTCGGCGAGCTTGCCGGGCAGGGAGGAGATTTCCAGCGCGCCCTTGCGACGCGTCAGTTCGCGGGCCTTGCGTGCGGCCTCGCGGGCGGCGGCGGCTTCCACCACCTTTCCCACAATGGTGCGCGCCTCATTGGGATGTTCCTCGAACCACTGGCCGAGCTTTTCGTTGACGATGTTCTCGACCACCGGACGGACTTCGGACGAGACCAGCTTGTCCTTGGTCTGGGACGAGAACTTCGGATCCGGCACCTTGACCGAAAGCACGCAGGTCAGGCCCTCGCGGGTGTCGTCGCCCGAAAGCTCGACCTTCTCTTTCTTGGCGATGCCCGAAGAGGTCGCATAGCCGGTGACCTGGCGCGTCAGCGCGCCGCGCAGACCCGCAAGGTGGGTGCCGCCATCGCGCTGGGGGATGTTGTTGGTGAAGCAGAGGACGTTTTCGTGGTAGCTGTCGTTCCACTGCAGCGCGACCTCGACGGTGATGCCGTCCTTTTCGGCGCGCATGGTGATCGGGGTGTCGATCACGGGCTGCTTGGACTTGTCGAGATAGTTCACGAAGGCCTCGAGCCCGCCTTCATAATACAGTTCCACCTCGACCGGCTCGGGATGGCGATGGTCGCGCAGCAGGATGCGCACGCCGGAATTGAGGAAGGCCAGCTCGCGCAGGCGGTGTTCGAGCGTCTTGAAGTCGAACTCCACCATGGTGAAGGTGAGCGGGCTGGGCAGGAAGGTGATTTCCGAGCCGGAACGCCCTTCATAGGTGCCGGGCTTCTTGTCTTCCACATAGGTGCCCACGACCTTGAGCGGCGCATCGGCCACCCCGTGGGTGAAGCTCATCTCGTGAATTTCGCCGTCGCGGCGGATATTGAGCTTCAAGAACACCGAGAGGGCGTTCACCACCGAAACGCCCACGCCATGCAGGCCCCCGGAAACCTTATAGGAGTTCTGGTCGAACTTTCCCCCGGCATGGAGCTGGGTCATGATGACCTCGGCCGCCGACACGCCTTCGCCGGCATGAATGCCGGTGGGAATGCCGCGCCCATTGTCGATGACCGAACACGAGCCGTCGGCATTGAGCGTCACCGTCACCAGGTCCGCATGACCGGCCAGGGCCTCGTCGATGGCGTTGTCCACCACCTCATAGACCATGTGGTGCAGGCCCGAACCGTCATCGGTATCCCCGATATACATGCCCGGGCGCTTGCGCACGGCATCAAGGCCCTTGAGCACCTTGATGCTGTCGGCGCCATACTCGTTCGGGATCGGGTTTTCGCTGTCGCTCATGAGGTCCGAATCAGTCGATTTCTGGTGGGTCTTGTTCTAGCGGAATGGGGGGCAAACCCCAAGAAAATTGGCCGTTTGCGCGGCATTTGCGGGGGATTTTCAGCCCTTGGCCGACAATCTGCCATCCCGCACGGAAATGCGTTGCGCACGATCCTCCAGCGCCTCGAACAGCACCGGATCGGTGCCGGTCAGGAAACACTGGGTTTCCAGGCCATCAAGCGCGGCAAACAGGGCCTTTCTGCGGTCGGGATCGAGATGGGCGGCGATCTCGTCGAGCAGAAGGAAGGGCACGATGCCGGTGCGCAGCCGCACGAGGCGCGCATGGGCCAGGATCAGCCCGATCAGCAGCGCCTTCTGCTCGCCGGTCGAGCCCAGCGCTGCCGGCATGGCCTTTTGCGCATGCACCACTTCGAGATCGACGCGGTGTGGTCCAGATGTGGTGCGTCCGGCGGCGCGATCAAGGCCCCGTGCCGCATGCCAGCGCTGCGCCAGCAGGGCCTCGAGTTCGGCTGAAGTTGCCGGCTCGGCACCATCCTCGAACAAGGGGGTCAACGACAGAAGCGCCGCGGGGAAATTGCCGTCTTCCAGGCTTTCGGCGATCAAGGCCTGGAGCGACACAAGGCTATCGGTGCGGTTGAGATGGATGGAGGCGCCCAGCTCGGCCATCTGCGCCTCGATGGCGGTGAGCCAGCGCGGGTCCCCCTCCTCCTCGAGCAGGCGATTGCGCTGGCGCATGGCCTTTTCGAAATCGGACACGGCGGCGGAATGGCCGGGAATGAGCGTGGTCACGAGGCGGTCGAGAAAGCGCCGGCGCTCGCCGGCCGGCCCGGAGAACAGCCCATCCATGGCGGGGGTGAGCCAGAGCACCCGCAGATAGTCGCTCATCGCCTCGATCGAGCGGGCATTGGCCCCATTGATGCGCACGCGGCGCCCGCCATCGGGCAAGGCGCCGGTGCCGATATCGGCCGGGCCGTCATCGGTTTCGATGGTGGCCGCCACGGCCCAGGGCAGGTCGGAGCCCTGGGACTGCAGGGTATCGAAGCTGGCGCCGCGGAGGCCGCGCCCGGGCGAGAGCACCGACACGGCCTCGAGCAGATTGGTCTTGCCCGAGCCGTTGGGGCCGGTCAGCACGACATGGCGCTGATCGAGATCAAGCGCGGCCGAGGCATAATTGCGGAAAGCGGTGAGGCGCAGGCGGGAGATGTGGCGGATCATTCTGTCGTCACGCTCCGCGCCTCACATCCCTTGCAGGAGAAAGGGGTCGGGTATGTCGCACACCCGGGCCCTGCGAGCATAGCTCTTCGGGCCTAGTCAGCTCAAATCGCTCCACCGGAGCGATTTCCCCTTCGGGACGCTGCCTAGACACGCATCGGCATCAGCACGTAGAGCGCGCTGGATTCGCCCTCTTCCTTGACCAGGGTCGGGGAATTGGCGTCGTTGAACAGGAACACCGCGCTCTCGGAGCGGATCTGGGTGATGATGTCGAGCAGGTACCTGGCATTGAAACCGATCTCGAAGCCGTCGGTGTCAAAGTCCACCGCCACTTCCTCGCTGGCCGTGCCGTGGTCGGGATTGGTCACCGAGAGTTCCAGCAGGCCATCCTTGGCCGAGAGCTTGACCGCCTTGCCACCGCGATCGGAGGCAATGGTGGAGACGCGATCGACCGCGATGGCAAAGCCGGATTTGTCGACCAGCATCTGCTTGTCATTGTTCTTCGGGGTCACCCGGTCATAATCGGGGAAGGTGCCTTCGATCAGCTTGGAGAGCAGCACGACCGGGCCCACGGTGAAGCGGATCTTGGTGTCGCTGACCTCGACATGGACGTCGCCATCGACGCCATCGAGCAGCTTCTGGACCTCGCCCACGGTCTTTTTCGGCACGATGATGCCGGTCATGCCCTGGGCGCCCGCAGGCGCGGCGATTTCGGCGCGCGCCATGCGGTGGCCATCGGTGGCCACGGCGCGGAACAGCGGGCCCTGGGCGGAATTGTCGACGGCATGGAAATAGATGCCGTTGAGATAGTAGCGCGTCTCCTCGTTGGAGATGGCGAACTGGGTGCGCTCGATCAGCTCGCGCAGCGAGGCGGCGGCGATGTCGAATTCATGGGCAAAGGCGCCCGATTTGAGATCGGGGAAGCTGTCGGGCGAGAGGCAGGCCAGGTTGAAGCGCGAGCGGCCGGAGGTGAGAACCATGTTCTCGCCGCCATCGGTTTCCAGACGCACTTCGGCGCCGTCGGAAAGCTTGCGGACGATTTCGTAGAGCGTGTGCGCCGGCACGGTGGTGGAACCGGGCGTGGAGACCATGGCAGGCACGCTCTCGGTCACCTCGATATCGAGGTCGGTGGCGCGCAGTTCGACATGGTCGTCGCTGGCCTTGAACAGCACATTGGCCAGGATCGGATAGGTGTTGCGGCGTTCAACCACCCGATGCACATGGCTCAGCGACTTGAGCAGATGATTGCGTTCGAGTGTGACTTTCATGGAGCTCTTCTTCCTGGGCATACGCGGCAGCAAAACCCGGCGCCAGCCGGGGTTGGGACGTTTACAGTTTCATAACAAATTGGCAAGGCCGCCGGGGCCCTTGGCCGCATCCAAGCTGTGGACTTCAGCTGCGAAAATGCACGGTGATGTCAAAGCGTTCGCCGGGCGCGGCGCCCAGCGCCTCAAGGCCGGCAAAGGGCAAGCAGCGGTCGATGGCAGCGGCGATGGATCGCATCAGCGCGGGATATTTTCCCGCCACGCGCCAGCTCTCCGGGGCCACTGCGGGGTCCCCGTCCAGCGTCCCGTCGCCCAGAAAGGCCAGCCTTACGGAGATGGTGCGATCCTCATAGCCCGGCGGGAGGCTCCAGCAGGCCAGCAATTGCTCCTGCACGGCGGTGGCAATGGCCAGGTTCTGCGCGGCCCGCTCCTCGGGTGTCAGAACGGGCGGCGCATCCTGGCCGAAGGCGGGGATGACAAGACCGAGGAGGAAGACGAGGCGGGCAAGGATGGCAAACATCGGCAATCCCTGCCCTTCTATTGAGACCGAAGGAAGGCAGTGACCGCGCCTCTGGCGCGGCCGGTCTGGCCCTGCGAGCGTAGCTCTCCGGGCGTTCGGTCCTAAAATCGATCCACTGGAGCGATTTTGCGCGAAGCGCCGGACCTCACTCTTCCAGCATGCGCTTGAGGAGCTCGATTTCCTGGCCCAGCTCCAGATCGTCCTTGATCATCTGCTCGACCTTGCGGACCGAATGGAGGACGGTGGTGTGGTCGCGGCCACCGAAGCGACGCCCGATTTCGGGCAGGGAGCGGCTGGTCAGCGCCTTGGCCAGATACATAGCGATCTGGCGGGGGCGGACGACATCGCGCGAGCGGCGGGCGGACAGCAGTTCGTTGCGCGGCACCTTGTAGTGGCGCGAGACGATCTTGAGGATATCTTCGATGCGGACGCGCTTGGCGTCGCGGGCGCGGATGAGGTCGGCCAGGGTCTTTTCGGCCAGCGGCACGGTGACCAGCTCGCCGGTCAGCTGATAGGCGGCCACCAGGCGGTTGACGGCGCCATCAAGGTCGCGACCATGGCTGATGACCGAGCGCGCAATATAGTCGACCACGGGGCCGGGGAAGTGCAGGCCGAAACGCGCGGCCGCCTGGTCGGCCCGGCGCTGCACGATGTCGCGGCGAAGGTCATGGTCGAAGGATGAGATCGGAACGACCAGGCCGCCGGAGAGACGCGAGCGCACGCGCTCATCGAGCATTTCGAGATCGCGCGGCGGCGCGTCACCGGCCACGACTACCTGCTTGGCACCGGTCAGCAGCGCGCCCAGCGTGTGGCCGAATTCGGTGGCCGACTTGCCCTGGAGAAACTGCATGTCATCGATCAGCAGCAGGTCGACGCGGCGCAGCCATTCCTTGAAGCCGAGCGCTGACTGGCGCTGCACGGCGGTGATGAAATGGTACATGAAGTGGTCGGCCGTCAGATAGACGATGTTCTTGGACGGGTCGGCCTGGCTGACCGCATGGGCGATGCCGTTGAGCAGGTGCGACTTGCCCAGGCCAACGGTGGAATGGATATAGACCGGATTGAAGGTCACGGCATTGTTGATGGCGGCGCTGGCGATCTGCCGGGCAACGCCGAAGGCCATCTCGTTGGCCGAGCCGGCAACGAAGCTGTCAAAGGTCATGCGCGGGTCGATGGCGCTGCCATTGAGGGCGTCGCCGGACTTGGCATTGTCGCGCACCAGGCGCGGCATGGCGGGCGCTGCGGCAGCGGCTGGCGCGGCGTCGTGGGCCGCGGGTGCCTCGGGGGCAGCTTCCACCACTGGCGCCAGGCGCGGGCGGGCCTGGCCATTGACCCGCATGGTCACCTGCAGGCGGGCCGCCTCCGCCACGTCATTGCGGAAGGCCTCGACGATCCGATCGGCATAGTTGGACTGCACCCAGGAACAGAGGAAGCGCGTGGGCGCACTCAGATGCACCAGGTCATCGACGATTTCCTCGAGCTCGAGCCGGGCGAACCAGGACGTGAACACATCCTCGCCGACGGCCGCTTTGAGACGGGCGCGCACGCGGGTCCAGAGTTCACGATGGTCGGGAGAAGAAAGCTCTGGAGTGGACATGACAGAAGTGCCGCCTTTGCTCGAAATGGTGGGAGAGGGTGAATTGGCCGCAGCCCAATCATCCCGCCCCGCGGTCGCCTGTCGCATCATTGTTTCTAGCCCCATTGTTTTGCCGCCTGACCGGCCCGCAAAGCCGGAAAAGCCCCTGATCTGTTTGTTGTGCCCATCCGGTCCTTGATGGCCCGGTTACCAGACAC